>NZ_JBLEBI010000121.1:0-21153 GCF_047340315.1 Streptomyces sp. AF1A | reverse complement strand
ATACCCAGACCCCGCAGGCGCCGCGCCGCGGCATGGTCCGCCGCGACCGCCCTCGCCCTCTCGGTCGCCGGCCTCGCCGCCGCCCCCGCGTCCGCCGCGGACGTCAACAACGTCAGGAACGCGGGCTTCGAGTCCGGCCTGTCCGACTGGACCTGCACGGCGGGCAGCGGCACCACGGTCTCCTCCCCGGTCCACTCCGGCTCCTCGGCCCTGAAGGCGACGCCGGCCGGCCAGGACGACGCCCAGTGCACCCAGGCGGTCGCGGTGAAGCCCAACTCGACATACATCCTCAGCGCGTGGGTGCAGGGCGGCTACTCCTTCCTGGGCGTGACGGGCACGGGCACGACGGACGTCTCGACCTGGACCCCCGACACCGCGTCCTGGAAGCAGCTCTCGACGACCTTCACCACCGGCGCGTCGACGACCTCCGTCACGGTCTACACGCACGGGTGGTACGGCCAGGCGGCCTACTACGCCGACGACGTCTCGGTCAACGGCCCCGACGGCGGCGGAGGCGGCGACCCGGCCCCGACCGTTCCCGCCGCCCCGACCGGCCTGACGGTCTCCGGGACGACCTCCTCCTCCGTCTCCCTCTCCTGGTCCCCGGCCTCGGGCGCGACGGGCTACAACGTCTACGAGAACGGCATGAAGGTCACCTCGGCGACGGGCACCTCGGCGACGCTGACCGGCCTGTCCCCCTCGACGTCGTACACCTTCCAGGTGACGGCGACGAACGCGGCGGGCGAGTCGGCGAAGTCGGCGGCGGTGACGGGCACGACGGCCTCGTCCGGCGGCGGAGGCGGTGGCGGGACCGGCGGCTCCCTGCCCAGGCACGCGGTGACCGGCTACTGGCAGAACTTCAACAACGGCGCCAAGGTCCAGAAGATCTCCGACGTCCCGTCCTCGTACGACATCATCGCCGTCGCCTTCGCCGACGCGACCTCCACGCCGGGCGCGGTGACCTTCAACCTGGACTCCGCCGGCCTCGGCGGCTACACCGTCGACCAGTTCAAGGCCGACATCAAGGCCAAGCAGGCGGCCGGCAAGAAGGTCGTCATCTCCATCGGCGGCCAGAACGGCACGGTGTCGATCAGCGACTCGGCGTCGGCGACGAACTTCGCGAACTCGGTCTACTCCCTGATGCAGACGTACGGCTTCGACGGCGTCGACATCGATCTGGAGAACGGCCTGAACGCCACCTACATGACGCAGGCCCTGCGCGCACTGTCGGCGAAGGCGGGCTCCTCGCTGATCATCACGATGGCTCCCCAGACGATCGACATGCAGTCGACGTCGGCCTCCTACTTCCAGACGGCCCTGAACATCAAGGACATCCTCACGGTCGTCAACACCCAGTACTACAACAGCGGTTCCATGCTGGGCTGCGACGGCAAGGTCTACAGCCAGGGCTCCGTGGACTTCCTCACGGCCCTCGCCTGCATCCAGCTCCAGGGCGGCCTCACCCCGTCCCAGGTGGGCCTCGGCCTCCCGGCCTCCACCAGCGCCGCCGGCAGCGGCTACGTGTCGCCCTCCGTCGTCGACAACGCCCTCGACTGCCTCACCGCCGGCCACAACTGTGGAACCTTCAAGCCGTCGAAGACGTACCCCGACCTGCGCGGCGCCATGACCTGGTCGACGAACTGGGACGCCTCGTCGGGCAACGCGTGGTCCAACACGGTGGGCGCGCACGTGCACGCCCTGCCGTGACGTGACCCTCGACCGAGACACGGCGCCCGGACCTCCTCGGCCCGGGCGCCGACGCGTCCCACAACGCCTCACTCCTCGGTGAACAACTCCGCCGCGTCCGTGGCGTGGACGGCCCGTCGGCCCCAGACGTCCAACTGGTCGAGGTCCGAGCAGTCCATCACGCGCTCGCGGACGGAGTCGGGCACCGGGACGTTCCGCCATTCCAGGACGCAGAGGACCATCTCTGCCTTGGCCTCCGCCTTCGCCTCGGCCCGGCCTTGTTCCCTGCCTTCCTCTGTCGGAGGCGTGAGGCGACAGATCCCGCCAACCTGCGCAGCGGATCCCGTGTCGCGTTGCTATGGACAATCACATGATGTGATGCTCTGACACATGGCAGATCACGGGGGTGACGTCGGCCTGTCGGGAGACATAAACAGGTCACGGCTGTCGCCTCCTTGGCGGGAGGGACGGTCATGACGTCACCGGGTGGGGGCGGTCAGCCGGATCTGCGGGTGCAGGGGCTGGGTCTGATCGCGGAGGGCATCAACAAGGCGCTGGCCGAGCTGGATGCGTTGGGCACGATGAAGGGCTGGGCGGGGGCGGGCCGGGGTTTCACCGGTTTGGAGATGGACGGCAAGGACGCCGGCGATGACCGTCTCGGGGCGATGCTGCACACCTTCTGTGAGCGCTGGCAGTGGGGGGTGCGGGCGCTGGTGGAGGAGGGCAACGCGCTGGCCGAGGGCATGGGTTTGGCCGCCGGCACCTTCCATCAGACCGACGAGTACGTGAAGGGTTCGATGAAGGTGGCCTACAACTCCTTCGTCGGCGACCCCTTCGCCTCCAACGACCAGGTGGCCAAGGAGAGCGTGGACCAGATCAACCACGCGGGCATGACGACGGGCTACGGGGCGAAGGACCGCGAGAACCTGGTGCGGTCGGTGGAGCAGACCGGCAAGGGCATGCTGCACGACGTGGAGACCAGCGAGGGCGTGCCGGGCGATCCGGTCACGCCGATCGTGGGTGATGTGGCTGGTGGTCACTGATGTCGTTCACCAGCAAGTTCAACCATGTGGCCGGTTCGCTGAAGTCGGGGTTTGAGCATGCGAAGCGGACCACCGGTCACCTCGTCGACGAGGGCGCCCACGGGGTGGCCGACGGCCTGGATTATGTCGGTGCGCACGGGACGGCGGACAAGGTCGACGACTGGGGTGACGATGTCGCCTCGAAACTCGGCGCGCATGTGGATGAGCAGCAGTTGGGGGAGACGGATGACCCCAAGGAGCTGATCCATGGTGATGCGGGCAAGCTGCGCGAGCGGGCCGGGCACCTGAACAACTTCGCGAAGGCCTTTGGTGCGGTGGCGTCGGGGATGCGGAAGCTGGACTCCTCCGACTTCCGGGGCGAGGCGGCGGACACGTTCCGTAAGGCGTTTGCGGCGCATCAGGTCAAGTGGCGTCAGGCGGCGGATGCGTGTGGTCAGGCGGCGTCGGCGTTGGAGGACTTCGCGCACACGGTGGAGTGGGCGCAGGGCCAGGCGCGGGAGGCGGTGGCGAAGTACCGCGAAGGCCAAGCCGCGTCCAAGGCGCACAGCAAGCAGGTGCAGGCGTACAACGACGCCATCGATCAGCACAGCAAGGACCCGGGTCCCAGGCCGTCGGAGCAGGATCCCGGGGATGCGGCCCGGCACGCCGCCGAACAGATCCTGACCGCTGCCCGGCGCCAGCGTGACCATCTGGCGGCGGAGGCCGCCGACCATGTCAAGGCCGCCCTGAAACACGCCCCGCACGAGCCCTCCGCGCTGAACCAGTTGAAATTGGACGGCGCGGATGTGTGGGATGCGGCCAAGACGGAGGACATGCGCTTCTTCGGCGGCTTCATCCGCGGTGTCGGCGACCTGAACAACCTGCTGCGCAACGCCAACCCCCTCGACCCGTACGCGCTCACCCACCCCTACGAAGCGCTCCAGGCCAAGGTGGAGTTGCTGGGCGGTGCGGTCCACATGGTCACCCACCCGTCCGAGACGCGTGACAAGCTCTGGAACTCCTTCCTGCAGGACCCCGGCGGAGTCACCGGCGAAATCGCCCCGCAGTTCCTCATCCCGGAAGCCGGCGCGGAGGGAGTCGCCGTCGACGGGGCCCGGATCGCGGAAGACGGCGCGAAGGGCGCAGAGGAAGCGGCAGCGGGGGAACGCGGAGCGACCGAGGGCGGAAAGACTGCGCGCGACACGGTGGACGAGGACCCGGCACAGTCCTCGCACGACGAGAGCAGCACGAAGGGCTGCGGCGACCCGGTCAACGTGGCCACCGGCAAGATGTATCTGCCGCAGACGGACGTCGCCCTCCCCGGCGTACTCCCCGTGGTTCTCAAGCGGCGGGTGGAGTCCGGCTATCGCCTGGGCCGCTGGTTCGGCCCGTCCTGGTCCTCCACGCTGGACCAGCGCCTGGAAATAGACGCGCAGGGAGTCGTCTACGTCACCGAAGACGGCCTGCTCCTGTCCTACCCGCATCCGGCGCCGGGCCTGCCGACCGTGGCGAGCCATGGCCCGCGTCTGCCCCTGGACCGGGTGGACGGCGGCTACACGATCACGGATCCGCGCACGCGCCGCACCTGGCACTTCGCCGACCGCGGCGAGACCCTGGCGGTCCTGGAACAGATCGACGACCGCAACGGCAACTGGATCACCTTCGAGTACGACGAACAGGGCACCCCGCTGGCCGTCCACACCAGCGCAGGCCAGGGCATCCGCATCACCACAGATGCCGGCCGCATCACCGCCTACCACCTGGCGATGACGGGCGAGGAACTGAAACGCTTCGCCTACACGGACGGCAACCTCACCGAGGTCATCAACTGCTCCGGCCTGCCGCTGCGGTTCACCTACGACGAGGCGGGCCGGGTCACGTCCTGGACGGACACCAACGACCGCTCCTACACCTACGACTACGACGACCGGGACCGCTGCATCGCCGAGGGCGGCGCGGAAGGCCACATGGCCCTGCGCCTCGTCTACGGGGACCCGGATCCGGAAACGGGCCTGCGCACCACGACGGTCACAACCGGCGAGGGCCACACCCGCTGCTACTTGGTCAACGACGCCTGGCAGGTCGTAGCCGAGACAGACGCCTTGGGCGCGACCACCCGCTACGTCCGCGACCGTCACCACCGCCTGCTCTCCACGACCAACCCCCTGGGCCACACGACCTCGTTTGAGTACGACGACGCGGGCAACCTCATACGAGTGGTCCGCCCGGACGGCCGCGAAGCAAGGGCCGAGTACAACGCCCTCGGCCTGCCGGTGAAGGTGGTCAACCCGGACGGCACGATCCTCCGCCAGGACTTCGACGAGCGGGGCAACCGCACCTCGGTCACGGACCCGGCGGGCCAGACGACCCGCTTCACATACAACGAGGCCGGCCACCTCACATCCGTGACCGACCCACTGGGCAACACGACAACGCTCGTCTGCGACCGCGCCGGCCTCCCCGTGGAGGTGACGAACCCGCTGGGCGCGCGCACCCGCTACGAACGCGACGCCCTGGGCCGCCCCACCGCGATCACCGACCCCACCGGCGCCACGACACGCCTGAAATGGTCGACCGAGGGCCACCTCACCCGCCGCACCGCCCCGAACGGCACGACCGAGACGTGGACCTACGACGGCGAGGGCAACTGCACCACCCACACCGACCCCCTCGGCGGCATCACCCACTTCGAGTACACCCACTTCGACCTCCTCACCGCCCGCACCGGCCCCGACGGCGTCCGCTACGAATTCGCCCACGACACAGAACTACGCCTGACTAAGGTCACCAACCCCCAGGGCCTCACCTGGGAGTACACGTACGATCCGGCAGGCCACCTGACAAGCGAGACGGACTTCGACGACCGCACACTGCACTACGAGTACGACGAGGCAGGCCGCCTCACCAGCCGTCGTAACGCTCTCGGCGAGGTCATCTCCTTCGAGCGCAACGAACTGGGCCAGGTACTCCGCAAGAACGCCGCGGGCCAGGTCACGACCTACGCCTACGACCTGACCGACCAACTCGCCCAGGCAACCGGCCCCCACGGCACCACGCTGACGTTGCTGCGCGACCGCCACGGCCGCCTGCGCTCGGAGACGGTCAACGGCCGCACACTGACCTACACGTACGACGCGCTGGGCCGCCGCACGGGCCGCACCACACCCACCGGGGCCGAGACGACATGGTCGTATGACGCCGCGGGCCGCCGCACCGGCATGGTCGCATCGGGCCGCACCATCGACTTCACCTACGACGAGGCCGGCCGAGAACTGGCCCGCCACGTAGGCGCAACAGTCACCCTTGAGCACACCTTCGACGCACTGGGCCGCCTCACCACCCAGTCGGTGACCGGGGCGGAAGGCCACACGCTCCAACAGAGGGCATTTACGTACCGAGCCGACGGCAACGTCATCGGCATCGACGACCAACTCTCCGGCACACGCCGCTTCGACCTGGACGCGGCGGGCAGGGTGACGGCGGTCCACGCGGCGAACTGGACCGAGCGCTACGCCTACGACGAGGCAGGCAACCAGACTCAGGCGTCCTGGCCGTCGAATCACCCGGGCGCGGAGGCCACGGGTCCGCGGTCTTACGTCGGCACCCGGATCACCCGAGCCGGCAACGTCCGCTACGAACACGACGCACTCGGCCGCATCACCGTCCGCCAGAAGACCCGCCTGTCCCGCAAGCCGGACACCTGGCGCTACGAATGGGACGCCGAGGACCGCCTGACCTCCGTGGTCACCCCGGACGGCACCCTCTGGCGCTACACCTACGACCCCCTGGGCCGCCGCACGACCAAACTCCGCATGGCCGAGGACGGCGAAACGGTCGCGGAACGGGTGGACTTCACCTGGGACGGCACCACCCTCTGCGAACAAACGACAACCTCTTCCGACCTCCCCAATGCGGTCACCCTCACCTGGGACCACCAAGGCCTACGCCCCCTCGCCCAAACCGAACGCATCACCGCAGCCGACGCCTCCCAGGAGGAAATCGGCTCCCGCTTCTTCGCCATCGTCACCGACCTGGTCGGTACCCCCAACGAACTCATCGACGAACAGGGCGACATCGCCTGGCGCACCCGAAGCACACTGTGGGGAACAACGGCCTGGGCAGCGAACAGTTCCACGTACACGCCCTTGCGCTTTCCAGGCCAGTACTACGACCCGGAATCAGGCCTCCACTACAACTACTTCCGCCACTACGACCCCGAAACCGCCCGCTACCTCACCGCCGACCCCCTCGGCCTGGTTCCAGCCCCCAATCCAGCCACTTACGTTGACAACCCGCACACAGTCACTGATCCATTGGGTTTGGCACCCAATGATGAGTGCAAGCCGGGGAAGAATCAAACACCAAAGCTCTCCGACCCTCTTCCCCAAGGGCTACCCAAGCAGTTCGTACAGGAATACGACCGGATCCGAGCGGGACAAGGCACGCCGCAGACAGACCCCAGCACCGGCCAGCCGAAGATTTTTGAGGGGTGGAAGCCGCACGAAAAACCGTGGGCTGGTGCCAGAGAGTATCTGGTGCCCCACGCAAAGGATCCGGGAAGCGCAAGAATCCTAGTAAAGGAGCTTCCCGACGGTAGGCTTGTGATGGGATGGACTAAAGATCATTATCAAACCATTCACCCCTTCAAGGCACCACATTTTCCCGATTCCGGTTGGAACTGATAGTGTGAATGGAGCATAACCCTACAAGGAAGGATCATGATTAATCAAGCAGAACCAATTACACGGATCTTCAGACTCACAGAAGAAGAGTCCAATGTGACAATTATGGCTGCCAGCGATGTCGATGGCTTCTTCACGCGCAACCCAGGAGAAGCGGGAGCCATCCAGCTATTCGATGTCGAGGGAGCCGTTCAAGCCTACCCGACACTACTACACGACATAGAACTTCAGATTCTGGACAGACGCGGCAAGAATATCGGGGGATATTACGTTGGCGAAGTATCCCTGCAAGGGTTGCATCGACATCGGGACAACGTAAACACCGACACCACAAACGCCATCGCCTCGTTCTTTGGCTACACATGCCCATACCCTGAGGCCCGTCAATTTTGGCAAGTTTGGTCACGCTCTCGACCCGTGGAGACCGGAGAATGGAGGAGGTACCACTGGTCCACGCATGCAAGTTGGCTCCACGTGGTTCAGCAGGTTTGGTTTCGCACGGGACACGAAGCAAGACGTTATCGAAATGATGAACGCTGCACCTTGGACACCAGGGGCCTGATGACGGTTGCGAGCCTTTACTGCGCGTTGGGCGAAGCCGTTAACGGACCGGGAGGCTACTTCGGATCCAACCCGAGCGCGCTGGATGACTGCCTCTGCCAGTCTTCTAGCGCACCATTCACCCTCGAATGGTTCGGGTTTGCCGAGGCGCGAGAAAGGCTCAATGAGGATGAAGAAATCGACATTATCGCATCGATCCTCGAGAGTCACAACGCTCGGATCGTCTACAAGGACTTATAAATACCATCCAGTAGAGTGGACCGCATCCCCACATCACCCTTCGTAACGCCGGCAGTGCGGTTTTCTCAACGAAATGATCCAACGCGAAGTCGGATGAGGCTTCGATACCGGGATGATCCAGCCTCGATTCGTCAGCGGAGTTCGATCGATGATCGGTCCGGCGGTTCGCCCGTAATGTCCTCTACGAGTTGAAACCGGGCCGCGTGTCGCCGGCGGACAGATCTGGGCCGTCTACACCGAGGGCATGCTGCCCGCGCCGGAGGCCCCTCGCCCAAACCGAACGCATCACCACAGCGGACGCCTTCCAGGAAGAAATCGACTCCCGCTTCTTCGACATCGTCACCGACCTCGTCGGCACCCCCAACGAACTCATCGACGAACACGGCGACATCGCCTGGCACACCCGCAGCACCCTGTGGGGGACGACGGCATGGGCGACCAACAGCACGGCGTACACGCCCCTGCGCTTCCCGGGCCAGTACTACGACCCCGAAACAGGCCTCCACTACAACTACTTCCGCCACTACGACCCCGACACCGCCCGCTACCTCACCCTTGATCCACTCGGGCTTGCACCGGCCCCCAATCCTGCTACATATGTGCATAATCCCCACACCTGGACTGACACGCTCGGCCTGGCTCCGGACTGCGACCCAAGGCCCGTATGGGAGGACATCAAGCCCACACAGCCGAACTACCCAGGGACCGAAATTCCGAAGTCTTTCGAAATGCAGGCCGGGGATCAACGTGTATGGGTGCATGCCAACGCTACGAAGCATCTTAACGAGTACATGCAAGGAAGGATAGCCGAACTAGCAACCCGCGATAAAATTGGCCTCATCAACCAAGTTCAGATCAAGAGTCTCCAGCAAGCGGTGGTCGCCGCCACAAAGGACGGCATTCCGTTGGGCAAGATGGTGGAGGCGGGAGGCTGGGAACTCAAGTTCAGTCAGCGACCGGAGGACCCACTCCCAGCACTGGTGCACGCACTTTACACAGGGTGAAGGAGAAGCGAATGATCAAAGCTATTGACGTGCTGACGTGCACCTCGGTCGAGGTAGAGAGTGACGCATATATTCCCTTGACGATCACCTGGGCTACCGACAGTAGCCTACAGCCCTTGTACTGGAGAATCAGCGGAAGCAATGGTGGAGAGGTTGAAATTAAGGTAGACCCTCGATCCGGGATAATGCGAGAGCTGGTAGTCATCGACGAACCACCGGGAACATTCGACACCAGCACACCTGGATCGATCCCCAAGATGGATACAGGAATCCCCGTATTCGATCGCTCTTCGTGGGGAATCTCTACCAATCCTGATTGCTCAAAATTCCAATCACGGGTCATCACATCTAGGGAAGTGATCGCCTTTTCTCGGAAACAGCGAACGGCAAGACTAATATTTCCAGCAAAGCAGACCGCACGGGTATTGGTGTGCGGAAATTCTCAAATTCATCTAGCAGGCGACGGGTCTCTCAGCGCCGTAGTTGTCAACATCCAACCCGATACGTGACACGCCTATCGCATACAATCGGGTGTAATCTCTTGCTACGGGATCTCCCGCGATCATGTAGCGATACCAAAAAATGCAATATGCCAGAGGAAACGGAGCACAGTGCCATAAGGAAGCATTCGAGCGTACCGGCATCTGGCCAAGTTGCTCACGGACGAGGTTCTGGTATTGTTACCGAAGTACAAAATTTCGGCGCCTACATCGATCTGGGCGGATGTGAGGGATTGATCACCTTGCTTGAACTCACATGGAGTCGCCTTCAACACCCACATTCTACAACCAGGCCTGATTAGCTTGCGGAAGTGCCCGGTGAACGGAGCTGTCCAGGACAGTTCCGATGCCGTGATCACGCCCGCTACAGCTTGATCTGCCCCGTCAGCCTCCATTCGAGGTATTTAGCCAGGCTCGGTGCGACCCAGGTACGACTGTCGTCCTCATGGGTCCAGACGAAAACATCGGGCCGGTCGATCCGGGAGAGGAGCGCGAACAGGTCTCCGTTCCCTGCGTCTGCGAAGAAGAGCAGCGGATCGAACGGCATGTAGAGGGTGGCGAGCTCGGCGTCCCCGCGAAGGCTCTGGTTCTCAGAGGCGACGCGCTCGGCAGACCAGATGAGTCCGTCTCCGTACTCGCCCTCGATGCCGTCGCTCTCGCGGAGGAGAGCAGCGAGGTCCTCAGGCAGTGAATGACCGAGGATCGTAGTGCAGCGAATCAGCGACGACTCCGATGCAGGGGGCTGGAAGACGGCCGTTCCGGGCAGCGCTGCAACGAATTCGGTCCACACGGTTGATTCGACCTCCATGAGCCTGGTCTGGACGGAGCCGGCCTATAGCCCCGTCGGCGCAGGCCGGGGTCCGCGACTCGACCAGCGCGACTGATCAACGAGCGAACAGTGCGGCGCCGGCCGAGTTGGCCACTCACCGCCCCGGCAATTCGGGACAGCCCTTTAGGCCGACGCGAGTTCGCACCACACGTACTTGCCTCGCCCCCCGAACCGGGCCGCCAGCTGCCACCCCCACACGTCCGCACAGGCCACCACCAGCCCCAGCCCCCTCCCCTCCTCCGACTCCGCCACCCGCTCCAGCGGACACGGCGGGTCCGGCGGCGCCGGGTCGCTGTCCCACGCCCCGATCCACACCACCCCCTCCCGACTCCGGCGCACCCTGAGCGCCGCCGGCCCCTTCGTATGCCGCACCGCGTTCGACACCAACTCCGCCGCCAGCAGCTCCGCCGTGTCCACCAGACCGATCAACCCGTGCAGCGTCAGGATCAGACGCAGGGTCCGGCGACAGACGGTCACCGCTCTGACGTCGTTCGGGATGTGCAGCGTGTAGTCCCACGCGTCGTCTCCGGTTTCGGGCATGCGTCATCAACTCCAGTGAGGTGACAGGGGGTTTCCCGCGCGGTGGCATTGCCGCAGCCGTCGTGGCACGACGGAGCGGTGCGCTTCCGCAGCGTGTGTGATACGTCACCGACGGTAGGGCCTAAATTTATGTCCATGCAAGTCGTTGCCGTAATCTTGCGCCCGAAAGAGTCGGGGACCAGCGGTAGTTGAGGTGGAGGAGGATGCCGATGGGGCGTCGCCAGCAGCCCACGGCGCGTCAGGCGCGTCTGGGGCTTGAACTGCGGAAGCTCCGCGAGGCAGCCGGGCTCAAAGCAACCGAAGCAGCAAGCCTGCTCGGTGTGAACTCGGTCCAGATGAGCCAGATCGAGTCAGGCATTTCAGGTGTCAGCGAACAACGGGTACGCCGACTGGCCGCCAACTACGCATGTTGCGACGAGGGACTGATCGACGCTCTGGTGACCATGGCGACCGACCGCACCAAGGGGTGGTGGGAGGAGTACCGAGGCATCCTCCCTGCCGCATACCAGGATCTCGCCGAGCTGGACCACTACGCCGTGTTCCGTCGCGACGTGGCAGTCATCCACATTCCGGGGCTCTTCCAGACGGAGGACTACGCTCGAGCCCTCTTCGGCTACATGAACCCCGAGTTCCCAGCTGACGAGGTGGACCTCCGGGTAGAGCACCGGATGAAGCGGAGAGTCGTCATCGAAGGGTCCGAGCCCATCCCGTACGACACCGTGATCCACGAGGCCGCGCTGCGCATCAAGGTGGCCGGGCGCACCGCCTCCCGCACTCAGCTCCGCCGCATTCTGGAGATGTCCGAGGCCGACCACATCACCGTTCAGGTCATCCCCTTTGCCCTGGACGACTTCGCGGGAGCCGGAGGCACCATGGTCCACGTGGGCGGACCGGTTCCCCGTCTGGACACGGTCGTTCGGGATGCCCCGCACGGCACGGCGTTCGTCGACTCCGAGGCCCAACTGGAGCACTTTCGTGCGCTCTTCCGTAGGGTGAAGGAGGAAGCGCTGCCTCCGGAGCAGTCACGTGACCTCATCCACCAGCTGGCGAAGGAGCTGTGAGGACCGCATGACCAACCCCGCCTCGTGGAAGAAGTCGTCGTTTTCCGGCGGAGGGGAGGGCAACGACTGCGTCGAACTCGCCCACCTGGACACCCGCATAGCCGTCCGCGACTCGAAAGCCCCCGCCAGAGCCACCCTCACCTTTCCGGCCGACGAGTTCGCTCCCTTCCTCGACGCCCTGAAGGGCCCGGACTTCGCCGGGCTGTGAGCCGAGGCGGTGTCGTAGGCGGGCGGCGCTACGGCGAATGGCGGCTGGGAGGAGAGTCGAGTTGGGCGTCCTCTAGGGCTTGAATTCGTTACGTTCGATGCTCTCGATGGTGATGTGCGGATGCGCGGGAGGTGTGTGACCGGGGTCCCTCACCGTCAGCTCGGTGGGCCACGAAGTGCCGGGATACAGGCCGACGACATCCATCGCGGCGTCGGCCGTTGCCTTGAAGCCGCCCGGCCCCGTGATCCGGATGCGGAAGCGGTAGAACGCGCGCGTCCGACCGCTGTTCACCACCTCTACCGGGATCCTCAGGCCATCCTTGTCCCGGCGGGCCACGTAAACAGTCACATCTCCGCGCTGAGCAACCGGATTTCCGAAGTGCTCGCTGCCTTTGGCAATGCCGGTCCAGGACGGTGACGGAGTGATGGTCACTCCGGGCGGCGCGGCTTGCCTGCGGTCACTTTCGGCCTTTTGCCTGGCCGCCTGCGTTCTGTCAGGCGCCGGAGCGTCGGTCGACGGGTGCGCGGCAGCGGACGGCGTGACGGAAGCCGACGACGAGGAACGGACCGTTGCGGTGTCCGGCCGATGGCCTTCCTGCTCATGCCCGCACGCAGCGGTCGTTGCACCGGCCACGACAAGCAGGACGAGGAGCCGACGGGAAACCGGCGTGCGCACGGGCATGAACATCTCTTCAGCTTCATGTGCTTCTTGGCGCCCAGGTTGAGCAGCCAGCCACTTGCGCATAGCGGTCTTCCCCCGTGGTGAAGGCACACGGAGGCCGGCCCGCGGCGGTAGGCACGCGTGTGGTCCCCGTTGCGCTGAGAGTGCTTGGTCATCCACCCCCGTCCCGCCCGAACGATTCGGCAGGCAGTTCCCCAACTGACCGGGAGCAGGCCGTCACTGTAAGCACATCGTCAGCATGCGTCGAAAAGGCTTGCGACTCGATATGGCAGGGGGGCGATACGGCTGGTGAGTAAGCGGAATCCAGGATGACCCGTGTGCCTCATCCGATCTGCTGCGGAAACGGAGTCCGGGGAGCATGCGCAGACTTTGGCGGAAAGTCACGCCTCCGCTGCACCCCAAGTGGCGGGGAATGACGTATGCGCCCCACTACGGCGTAGTAGACACCTTATGGCAGTGGATCAGCGGCGGTCCGGTCGTACCAGAGGGACGGACTTCCCCGCGCGATGCGCCGGCCGCCTGCCCGACGAGTCGGTCGGGCAGGCGGAACCGGCGGGCGAGGGCTCCGTGTCGCAGCGGACGGACGTACTACTCCGCTTCCTCGAAGTACGCGTCGAGGACCGCGTCCAGCTGTTCGTCCCACTCCTGGAAGCGGGACCTGGACGTCGCCTCGATCTCGATGGGGTACCAGCGGCGCTCGGGGGTGTGGACGGTGATCGTGAAGCGCTTGCCGAAGCGGGGGGACTCCGTCTCGACGGCCGCGATCTCGTCCCACGTGAACTCGCAGGACTCCTCGTCGAGGCGCAGGCGGATGCCCTTGCGGTCGGCCACGATCCTGGCGCGGCGGTCGGAGGCCTCGAAGACAGGGCCCTCGGCGGCGGCCTCGTCGTCCTCCTCGTCCGCCTGTGCCGGTGCCTCGTCCTCCGGCTGGGCCGACGCCTCGGCGTCCGAGGCGTCCGAGGCATCAGAAGGACCCGAAGAGTCCGAAGCATTCGACGCGCTCGTCGTGTCCGAGGCCTCCGCGGCCTCACGCTCCGCCGGCTCCGGCTCCGCATGCTCCGCGGCCGGCGCCGTGATGCCCGGGATGAAGGCCGGGTCGAAGCCGGCGCCCGTCACGGGCTCCGTCTTCAACGGCTCGGCCTTCAACGGCTTGCTGCTCGATCCTATGCGCTGCTCCACGGCGGCAGTATGGACGACTTCCCTGTGCCGAACCAGTCAGCCCGCCCATCTCCCGCGTCACTCACGTCACGTTCACACGAACACGCTCACCCTTGGCGTCAGCCGAGGACGGCGAGCGCGTCGATCTCGATGAGGAGGCCGGCCGGCAGTCCGACGTAGACCGTCGTGCGGGCGGCGGGCGGCTGGGTGAGGCCCTGCTCCTCGAAGTAGGCGTTGTAGAGGTCGTTCATCTCGGCGAAGTGGTCCACGTCGGTCAGGTAGACGCGGATCATCATCACGTCGTCCCAGCCGGCGCCGCCCTCTTCGAGGATCGCCTTGACGTTCGCGAGGGTCTGGAGGGTCTGCTCGCGCAGGGTGGGGCCGGCCGGCGTCGGGGGCTTGCCCTCCTCGGCGGGCAGGAAGCCGACCTGCCCGGCGACCTGGAGGATGTTCCCCTTCCGCACGCCGTGCGAGAACCTCGCGGGCGGGGTGGTGTGGGTCTTCGGGGTGAGTGAGATCTTTTCCGTCTGGTCCGTCATGCGGGGTCCTTTACTGGCGTTCTTCCGGAGTACTCGCCGCTGATCGCGTCCGCGGTACGGCGGACCAGCGGGAGCAGGGTGAGGAGTTCCTCACCGGTGACGACCACGTTCGGCGCGGACACCGACATCGCGGCGACCACCCGGCCGTCGGCGCCGCGGATGGGGGCGGCGACGCAGTTGATGGACTCCTCGTGGCCACCGAGGTCGGTGGCCCAGCCCTGTTCGCGCACCTTGGCCAGCTCTTGGAGGAAGGCGTCGGCGTTCGGGGTCGAACGAGGGGTGTACGTCGGGTAGTCGAGCTTCTCCGCGAGGGCGCGGCGCTCGGGCTCGGGCAGGTCGGCCAGGAGCAGCTTGGCCACGGCGGCCACCGTGATGGCCACCGGCTTGCCGATCCGCGAGTACATGCGGACCGGGTAGCGGCTGTCCACCTTGTCGATGTAGAGGACCTCGTTCTCCTCGTACACGGCGAGGTGCACGGTGTGGCCGCACCTCTCGTTGAGCCGTACGAGGTGGGGGTGGGCGATCTCGCGGATGTCGAGGTTCTCCATCGCCTCCTGGGCGAGGGCGAAGAGGCGGGCGCCGAGGCGGTAGCGCTGGTCGGACTGGCGGTAGACGAGGCCGTGCTCGTGCAGCGTGCGCAGGAGGCGGAGCGCCGTCGATTTGTGCACGCCCAGGCGGTCGGCGACCTGGCCGAGGTCGGCGGGGCCCTCGGCGAGCAGCGGCAGGATGCTCAGGGCGCGGTCGACGGTCTGACTCATGGGGTGATCGCCTCCTTCTCGGCGCCGGCCTGCGTCCAGCCGGGGCCGAGTCGAAGTCTCCCCCATGCCTCGTCGTCCAGGGCCGCCAGGCGGTCGGCGTGGTCGCGCGCCGGGGGCGGAGCGAGGTCGCCGGGGGCGGTGAGGGTGGCGGCGGCCACGAGGTGGCCGTGCCGCAGCCGTTCGCGCAGGGGCAGTCCGCGCAGGGTCCCGGAGAGAAAGCCGGCGGCGAAGGCGTCCCCCGCGCCGACGGTCGCCACGACGTCCACGGTGGGGGCGGGCTCGAAGGTGCCCGGCGGGATGCCCTCGCGGCCCGGCGCCGAGGGACCGCCCTCCGCCCCCGCCGGATGCACGCCCACACCGACGCCCGCACCCCCCGGCGGCTGCGGATCGCCCTCCGCACCGACCGGGCCCGCGCCCACGGCGACGCCAGCACGCCCCGGCCGCCGCGGGGCGCGGTCCGTCCCCGCCGGGCCCACGCCCACGGTCTGACGCCCCGGCGACCGCGGATCGCCGTCCGCACGGTCCGGACCCGCGCCCGCACCAACCGCCGCGCGCCCCCGCGCCGGCGTACCGCCGTCCGCGAGCGCCGGGACCGCGTCGGTGCGCTCGAACGCCGTCGCGCCCCGTGCCCCCTGCTTCACCACCAGCACCGCCGGCTCGGGCAGGAGCCGTCGCACGGCGTCCGGCCCGCCCGTGACCCCCCATGCCTCCTCCGCCTCGTCCTCCCCGACGAAGACGAGGTCGGCGCTGCGGGCCAGCTCCAGCAGCGCCGCGCCCCCGTCGGCGCCCTGCCACAGGCCCGGGCGGTGGTTGACGTCGAAGGAGACGAGGGGGCGGCCGGGACGGGGGGCCGTCAGGTCGTGCAGCAGGGCGCGGCACTCCCGCGACAGCGCGGCCGTGATCCCGGACAGGTGCAGCACCCGTCCAGCCCGCACGGCCGCCAGGTCGACGTTCGCCGTGCTCATCGCCGAGGCCGCCGACCCGGCCCGGTAGTAGGCCACCTCGTGCGCGCCCGTGGCCCGGTCGGCGGCGGTGCGGAAGTAGACGCCCGTGGGGCGGGCGGGGTCGCGGCGCACGGAGGAGACGTCGACGCCGTGGGCGGCGATCCGCTCCACCAGGTGGTCGCCGAAGCCGTCCGCGCCGACGCGGCTCACCCAGCGCGCCGTGTGCCCGAAGGCGGCCAGCGCGCACGCCACGTTGGACTCGGCACCGCCGATCGCGCGGTCGAAGGACGGGACGTCCGCGAGGCGGCCGGGCCGGCTGGGCAGGAAGGTCACCATGGACTCGCCCAGCGCCACGACGTCCACGATGTCGGCCGCACCTGCCGAAATGTAAGCAGCGTCGTTGATGATGGCTCCTGTCGAAGGCCGGGGGGCGGCTCCGTTGACCCGGCGTCGGCGAGATGCTAGACACCATTAAGCACTGCATGCAATGGCCATTGCACAGCATGCAACAGTCGAGAGAGGGGCTCCATGAGCACCGAAGCGCTCGCCCGCTTGGCCGAGGAACGAGTCGACCACCGCTTCAAGGGCCTCCCGCCGGACGCCGAAGGCCTCACCGTCGCCGAGCTGGCCGCCCAGCGCCGCAACCTCTTCTCCGCGGCCGACGGCTTCACCGCACCCGTCCTCGCCCTGTCCGCCGAACGCCTGGAGCACAACCTGGCGCTCATGGAGACGTACACCGAGCGGCACGGGCTGGCCTTCGCCCCGCACGGCAAGACCTCCATGGCCCCGCAGCTCTTCCACCGCCAGCTGGAGCACGGCGCCTGGGGCATCACCCTGGCGGTGCCCCACCAGGTGCGGGTGGCCCGGGCGTTCGGCGTCCAGCGGGTCTTCCTCGCCAACGAACTGGTGGATGCCCCGGCCCTGCGCTGGATCGCGGGCGAGCTGGCCGCCGACCCCGGCTTCCGGTTCCTCTGCTACGTCGACTCCGTGCGCGGGGTCGAGCTGATGGACGCGGCCCTGCGCGGCGCCGCCCGCCCGGTGGAGGTCGTCGTGGAGCTGGGCGCGGGCGAGGGGGCCCGCACCGGCGTGCGCACGGAGGCGGCGGCCCACGCGGTGGCCGATGCGGTGGCCCGCGCGGACACGCTGCGGCTCGTGGGTGTGGCGGGGTACGAGGGCGAGGTGCCGCAGGCCGATCCGGAGCGCGTGCGGTCGTATCTGCGCCGGCTGGTGGCGCTGGCCGCCGAGCTCGACAAGGCCGGCCTGTTCGGGGACGCGCGGGAGATCGTGGTGAGCGCGGGCGGCAGCGCCTGGTTCGACGCGGTGGCCGACGTCTTCGCCGGGATTCCCGCCCTGTCCGCGCCGGTGCTGAAGCTGCTGCGCTCGGGCGCGTACGTCTCGCACGACGACGGCCACTACCGCCGGCTCACCCCCTTCGCCCGCGTGCCCGAGGAGGGCGCCCTGGAGCCCGCCTTCCGGCTGTGGGCGCAGGTCGTCTCCCGGCCCACCCCGGAGCAGGCCTTCGCCAACGCGGGCAAGCGCGACGCGGCCCACGACCTGGACCTGCCCACCGCCGAGGTGGTACGCCGGAACGGTGCCGAGCACCCCGCCACCGGCATCACCGTGTCCAAGCTCTCCGACCAGCACACCTGGCTGCGCACGGAGCCGGGCACGGAGCTGGAGGTCGGCGACTGGGTGGGCCTCGGCCTGTCCCACCCCTGCACGTCCTTCGACAAGTGGCAGCTGATCCCGGTGGCCGAGGCGGACGGCACGGTCGTCGACTACGTCCGTACGTTCTTCTAGGAGGCCCGACATGGAGGACCTGGTCTTCCGCGACGCCGACGTCGTGGACGGCAGCGGCGAGCCGTCGTACCGGGCCGATGTGGTCGTCGACGGCGGCCGGATCGTCTCGATCGTCAAGGAGGCCGCCGCGGCCGGCTGCCAACGGCCGCGCGCCATGCGCGAGCTGGACGCCGAGGGCCTGGTCCTCTCCCCCGGCTTCATCGACATGCACGCCCACTCCGACCTCGCCCTGCTGCGCGACCCCGACCACAGCGCGAAGGCCGCGCAGGGGGTCACACTGGAGGTCCTCGGGCAGGACGGGCTGTCGTACGCGCCCGTCGACGACCGCACGCTCGCGGAGGTGCGGCGGGCGATCACCGGCTGGAACGGCTACGGCGACGACATCGACTTCGACTGGCGGTCGGTCGGCGAGTACCTGGACCGCCTGGACCGGGGCATCGCCGTCAACGCGGCCTATCTGATTCCGCAGGGCACGGTCCGCGCGCTGGTCGTCGGCTGGGAGGACCGGGAGGCGACCCCGCGGGAGCTGGACCGGATGCGGCAGGCGGTCGCCGAGGGGATGGAGCAGGGCGCGGTCGGCCTGTCCTCGGGGCTCACCTACCCGCCCGGCATGTACGCCCCGGACGCCGAACTGACCGAACTGTGCCGGGTGGTGGCGTCGTACGGCGGCTACTACTGCCCGCACCACCGCTCCTACGGCGCGGGCGCCCTGGCGGCCTACGCCGAGATGGTCGAGGTGGCCCGTCGGGCGGGCTGCCCGCTGCACCTGGCGCACGCGACGATGAACTTCTCGGTGAACGAGGGCCGGGCGCCCGAGCTGCTGGCTCTGCTCGACCGGGCCCTGGACGCGGGCGCGGACATCACGCTCGACACCTACCCCTACACCCCGGGCTGCACCACCCTGGCCGCGCTGCTGCCGAGCTGGGCGAGCGAGGGCGGGCCGGAGGAGATCCTGGCCCGGCTCACCGACCCGGCGACGTCCGAGCGCGTGCGGCACGAGCTGGAGGTGACCGGCTCGGACGGCTGCCACGGCGTGCCCGTGGAGTGGGAGACGATCGAGGTCTCCGGGGTGAGCGACCCGGCGCTCGGCGACTTCGTGGGCCGCACGGTCCGGGAGTCCGCGCGGCTGCGCGGTGAGACGCCGTGGGCGGTCGCCCGCCGGCTGCTGGTCGGCGACCGGCTCGGCACGACGATCCTGCAACACGTCGGCCACGAGGAGAACGTCCGCACGATCATGCGGCACCGCGCCCACACCGGCGGATCCGACGGCATCCTGCAGGGCGCGAAGCCGCACCCGCGGGCCTACGGCACCTTCCCGCGCTATCTCGGCTACTACGTGCGGGAGTTGGGGGTGCTCTCGCTGGAGGAGTGCGTCGCCCACCTCACCTCGCGCCCCGCGGCCCGGCTGCGACTGCCGGACCGCGGGCTGGTGCGCGAGGGGTACCGGGCCGACCTGGTCCTGTTCGACCCGGAGACGGTCGCGCCCGGCGCCGGCTTCGCCGAGCCGCGCAGGCTGCCGACGGGGATTCCGTACGTCCTTGTCGACGGCCGGTTCGTCATCGAGGACGGCAAGCGGACGGACGTGCTCGCGGGCCGTTCCGTCCGCCGCACGGGCGTCCGCTAGGGCTTGGGCAGGGTGCAGCCGGCCGCGGCGAGGTCCAGCCTGTTGCCCGTGGTGAAGCAGGCCGGGATCAGGTAGGTCTCCTCTGCGTAGTTGATGCCCTGGTGGATGGTGACGTTGCCGTTCTCGTCCACCTCGCACGGGTTGTTCACCGTGCAGGTCTCGCCGTCCTCGTTGCCGGTGTTGTTGACGGCGACGACCCTGCCCGTCGCGGTGTCGATGACGGGGGAGCCGGAGGTGCCTCCGATGGTGTTGCAGGCGGAGGTGTAGCGGACCGAGTCCTTCCAGGTCCAGTCGCCCTCCTTCAGCCGGTACACGAACCCGTCGATGCTGCAGCTGTAGGTCCGCTTCCAGTAGCCGGAGACGACCTTGATGGCGGTGCCGGCGGTGGGGTGCGTGTCGTTCACGGTGAGCGGGCTGATCCCGTACGCGCTCTTGATCCGCGCGTACGTGGTGGTCAGCCGGTAGATCGTGATGTCCGTGTCCGTCATGGTCGAGTAGACGACCTGGTTGGCGCGGAGGGTGGCGATCCTGCTGCCCGAGGCGCTGAGCAGGCCGAAGGTGCGGCTGGAGGACTGGCCGGTGATGACCTCGCCGGGGTCCGGGAAGCCGGTCTCCAGGCAGTGGCCGTTGGTCAGCACGAGCGCCGGGTCGGTGTCCGCGGAGTTGGGGAAGCGGATGACGGAGCCGGAGCAGTTGCTGAGCGAGACGGTACCGGCGTAGGTGACGGTCACCGCGGCCGGCCTGGCGGTGTGCGGCGCGGCGACCGCGGGAGCCGCGCCCGTCCCGGCCATCGCCAGGGCGCAGAGCGCGACGACGAGAGGCTTCTTCATGTGGGGGTCCCCTCTGACGACTTGGGCGACCGGAGGTCCTCCGGTCGCCCACTTGTTTGTCATGCGCATTGTCAGCGCCGCGAGGGGTGGGAACAAGAAGCGGTTTCAGGCCGTAGGGGTTTCCCTCTGCGCGCCCCCTCGGTCGACTCGCCCGGTTCCAGGCGTCGTTCGACCGCGGGCTCAGTGGGGGTGCCTGCTCCAGCCGTGACCGTGACCCCGGCCGGGGGTGCCCGTGGGGCTGGGGGCCGCCGGGGTGGAGGCCGCCGGCGTCGGCGCGGGGCCGGAGCTCGTCGTGGCCGCCGGTGCGGAGGTGGTGGCGGCCGGTGCGGAGGTGGTGGCGGCCGGGTTGCGGGTCGCGGTGGCCGAGGGGGAAGCGGCCGGGCCGGGCGTCGAGGGGGCGCTGGATCCGGCGGAGGTGGCCAAGTCGGTGACGGCCGGGGAGGCGTCCGTGCGGGTGCTCGCGGTGGCGCCGCCGTCCTTGGTGGA
>NZ_JBLEBI010000120.1:0-21197 GCF_047340315.1 Streptomyces sp. AF1A | reverse complement strand
AATTCTTCAAAAAGGTCGGATCCTGAACTTCGGTTCGGGGTCCGGCCTTTTTCTGTTGTGCGTAACGCGTCGTTCACGTTGCGGGCCCAGCATCCAACGCATGGGAACTGCTGCAATGCTCAGGGCCGCCGGCGTCGGAGCCGGTGACGAGGTCGTCGTACCCGCCTTCGGAAACGTCGAGGTCGCCGAGTCGGTGACCCTGGCCGGCGCGCTCCCGGTGTTCGCGGACATAGATCCGGTGACCTACTGCCTCGACCCACAGGCGGTCGAGGCTGCCGTGACTCCCCGCACCGCGGCCGTCGTTGTGGTCCACCGATTCGGCCGGCGGGCGGACGTGGGCCGGTTTCACGCGCTGGGGCACCGGCACGGACTGCTCGTGCTGGAACAGGGCGAGTCCGAGGCGCCGTACGAGGAGACTGCCCAGCGCCGGGAGCGGGCCGCGTATCTCGACCGGAAGCTGAAGGGCGTGCGCACGCCGGACGGTGGCGACGGGCACACCTACCAGCAGTACGTCGTGCGGGTGCCGGGGAACGGCCGGCCGGACCGGGACGCCTTCGCACGCGCCCTGCGGGCCAAGGGAGTTGACTGCCGGGTGCCGGTGAAGACGCCGGTGCACCGGCTGCCGGAATTCCGTCGGTACCTGTCCCTGCCGCAGACCGAACAGGCCGCCGACGAGACGCTCGCGCTACCCGTCGACGCCTCTCTCACCAAGCGTGAGGTGCAGCGGACAGCCTCCGCGTGCAACGCTCTCGGTGGACTGTTTCAGGCCGCCTTCTGACCGGTCACCGAACGCGTTTGGGAAGTCGGGCCTGTTCGGGGTAGAGTTTTCTTCGTCGTCGCGAGGGAAACCTCGAAAGCGGCAAGGCCCCTATAGCTCAGTCGGCAGAGCGTCTCCATGGTAAGGAGAAGGTCAACGGTTCGATTCCGTTTGGGGGCTCCGGCAAAAGGACCCCACCCTTCCGGGTGGGGTCTTTTCGTGTCTCATGCCTCTTTGTGGATTCCGGGAACTCTCATCGCCAGAATCGCCATGTCGTCGGACGGGGCGTCGGACGCGAAGCGCTCCACCGCGCGCATGATGCGGGCGGCGACCGCTCCCGCTGTCAGGCCCGTGCACGTGGTGAGGACGTCGGCGAGGCCGTCGTCGCCGAGCATGCGTGTCCCCTCCCGGCGCTCGGTGACACCGTCGGTGACGCAGAGCAGCACGTCACCGGGGTCGAGGGTGACCCTCTCCTCGTACAGCTCCAGGTCCTCGATGACGCCGAGCAGGGGCTGCGGTTCGGCCGCCGCCATCACCGTGCCGTCCTGGCGCAGCCGCAGCGGGAGCGGGTGACCGGCGCAGACCACCTTCAGCTCGGCGCTGCCGTCCTCCTGCGGGCGCAGCTCGCCGTAGAGGAGGGTCAGGAAGCGGCTGCGGTCGCCCTCGTCGAGGATGGCGGAGTTCAGTCGTTCCAGGACCGCCGGGCCGCTCAGGCCCTCGCGGGCCAGCAGCCGCAGGGCGTGCCGAGCCAGTCCGGTGACCGCCGCCGCGTTGGGGCCCGTGCCGCAGACGTCGCCGATGGCAAAGCCGTACGCGCCGTTGCCGATGGGGAAGAGGTCGTAGAAGTCGCCGCCGACCTCGTTGCCCTCGCCGGCCGCGCGGTAGATGACCTCCACCTCGACGCCGTCGATGTGCGGTGTGCCGGGCGGGAGCAGGCTGCGCTGGAGGGCCTGGCTGATGGCCGTGCGCTCCGAGTACAGCCGGGCGTTGTCCAGGGCGAGGGCGGCCCGGCGGGAGAGGTCTTCGGCCAGTTCCAGGATCTCCTGGCGGAAGTGCTCGTCGGTGGGCTTGCCGAGGACCAGCATGCCGATGACGCGGTTGCGGGCGACGAGTGGCAGGACCACCGTCTCGCCGCCGACCGCGGAGGCCGTCGCGAGGGTCGGGCCGATGCCGGGGGAGACCTGGTGCGTGGGGCCGCCGGTCAGGCCGAGGCTGCGCATCGAGGTGCGCAGGGCGGCGCGGTGGGCGACCTCGCCGGGGGCCGTCCAGACCCGGGCGCCCGGCGTCGGTACCGGGTCCGGCGGTGGGACCTTCGACAGCAACGACTTGATGCCGTCGATGAGTTCCTCGTCCTCGTGCAGGACGTACGACAGATACGGTTCCGAGGCCTGGTCGGCGATCGTGTAGACGGCGCACCAGGTGGCCAGGGTGGGGACCGTCATCTGGGCCATGAGGGCCAGTGTCTGGTCGCGGTCCAGGGTGCCGGCCAGCAGGTCGGACGCCTCGACCAGGAAGCTCAGGGAGCCGCGGCGCAGCCGCTCCAGCTCGCCGAGGCGGGCCGACTCGACGGCCAGGGCGATGCGGTCCGCGGCGAACTGCAGCCGCAGCGCCTCCTCGTTGGAGTATCTGCCGGGCGACTCCGCCGCGACGCCGAGGGAGCCGGTGAGGCGGCCCTCGACCTTCAGCGGGACCGTGACGACCGATCGCATGCCGGTGCCCGACAGGAGCGGTACGGCGCCGGGGACGGCCGCCAGGTCGTCGTGCACGGCGGGCATGCGCGCCGAGCCGTAGCGGCCGGGGCCCGCGTCGACGGGCACGCGCGCGAAGCGCTGGCGCGCGGAGGGCAGGCCGGTGGAGGCGCGGACCTCCAGCTCGGTCTCGTCGTCGGTGGCCAGCAGCAGGAACGCGGAGTCGGCGTCGAGCATGTCGCGGGCGCGCTCCACCGTGCGCTGGAGCAGTCCGTCGAGGTCGTCCGGCGCGGGGGAGCCGATGAAGACCTCGAACGGGTCGGCGCTCTGGCCGTCGGACGACGGGGCCTGGTCGGTGGCCGGGACCCGTGACGGCGTCTGGAGGACGGCGCGCTCGTGGTCCCGGACCAGGAGGCAGACGGTGGACGGTTCCCCGCCGGTGTCGCGGACCCGCAGGTGGGAGGCGTACACCGGCACGACCCGGCCGTCGGCGCCGCGGATGCCGTAGCTGCCCTCCCAGCGGGACAGCTGCAGGGCCTCGGCGACGCCCGTGCCCGTGCCGGGGGTGTGCGGCCAGGCCGCGAGTTCGGTGAGCGGCTTGCCGGTCACCTCCGCGGCCGGGTGTCCGAAGATCTCCTCCGCGTCCTCGTTCCAGGCCGTGACGGCGCCCTTGCGGTCGACCTGGACGACGGCGACACGGACCCGGCCGTCGGCCAGGGGCAGCAGGTCGGCAGGCAGGGAAGGACCTGCCGTGCGGGTGCCGACCGCGCGTTCGGGCAGGTTGAGCTGGAACCAGACGTTCTTGTGGGTCGGGGTGTAGTCCACGCCCCAGCGGGTGGCCAGAGCCGCGCACAGCTGCAGTCCGCGGCCGCCCTCGCGGTCCGGGCTGCCCATGGTGGCGGGGGAGCTCTGGAGCGGAACCTCGCGTTCGGGGTAGCGGTCGGAGACCTCGATGCGGACGCCGTCCTCGGTGCGCAGGCACAGCACCTCCGCGTGTGTGCCCGCGTGGACGACGGCGTTGGTCACCAGTTCGCTGGTGAGGACGACGGCGTCGTCCACGATGTCGGCGAAGCCCCACCCCTGGAGGGTGTCGCGGACGAAGGACCGGGCGGTCGCGACCGATCGCCCGACGGGCTTGAAGGTGGCGGCCGCGCGCGCGGTGATCACAGAACTCCTCGTCCGGTTGTCGGCGTGCAAGGCTGCCCGGCCGGCCGGCTCGTGCCGCTGCTGCGGCATCAGCGCGCCCGTCGGCTGTGGCTCCGGGGGCTGGTCCCCGGGGATCAGTCCGGTGGTCATGGTCTGCGGCCGCCCTCCGATGCCCGCTCGTTCTCGTGCCACCGCCCAGGCCGGTCGGCGCCGGTGCGGCTGGACAGCCGCATGCAAGGTTACTTACCTTCGCCGTCCGAGCGGATGCCGGTCGCCGGTGTTTACGCCCCCAAGGGTGTGCGGACGATGTGCGAAGCTGCCGAACTGTTATGGCCTGGTTCGGGCGGGGTGAAACACTGGGCAAGCTTCTGACGAAGGTCGGATCGGGGTGCGTGTGTTCCGTGCAGGGTGGGCAGCAGCCCCTGGTGTGGCCGGATCACGTCTGGCAGAAGTACGCAGCAGTAACCGGTACGCGGAGGCAACCGGTATGCCGAGCACCGGCGTGCCGGGCCGAAGCGGCCGCACACGGCAGTAACGGGCGATCCCCCGGGAGGGACACAGTGGAGTCTGGCGCAGCGACGCGTGGCACGAAGACGCGCGCGAAGGGCGGACCGTCCCTGGCCAGGAGCGGCGGTACCACCGAGGTCGACACGGCTGCCCTGAACCGCCTGCTGGTGGCTCTCGTGGCGATGCGTGACGGGAACTTCCGCAAGCGGCTCACGGTGTCCGGGGGCGGCGTGATGTCGGAGATCGCGGCCGTCTTCAACGAGGTCGCGGACCGCAACATGCACCTGACGGGTGAGCTGTCGCGGGTGCGGCGCATGGTGGGACGTGAGGGAAAGCTCACGGAACGGCTGGAGACGGGCGCCTGCGAGGGCTCCTGGGCGGCCGCGATCGACAACTCCAACGCACTGGTGGACGACCTCGTCTGGCCCGTGTCGGAGGTCAGCCGGGTGCTCACGGCGGTCGCGGAGGGCGATCTGTCGCCGCGGATGGAGCTGCGGACGCAGGCGCCGGACGGTGGCACCGGGCACCCGCTGCGGGGCGAGTTCCTGAAGGTCGGCCGTACCGTCAACAACCTGGTCGACCAGCTGTCGACCTTCACGGACGAGGTCACGCGCGTGGCCAGCGAGGTCGGCACCGAGGGCAAGCTCGGCGGTCAGGCCCGGTTGCGCGGTATGTCCGGTTCGTGGAAGGACTTGACCGAGTCCGTCAACACGATGGCCGACCGGCTGACCGCGCAGGTGCGGGACATCGCGCTGGTGACCACCGCGGTGGCGAAGGGCGATCTGTCACGCAAGGTGACCGTCCATGTGGCCGGCGAGATGCTGGAGCTGAAGAACACCGTCAACACGATGGTGGACCAGCTGTCGGCCTTCTCCTCCGAGGTCACGCGCGTGGCCCGGGAGGTGGGCACCGAGGGCATTCTGGGCGGCCGCGCGCAGGTGCCCGAGGTGGCCGGTGTGTGGAAGGAGCTGACCGACTCCGTCAACACGATGGCGGGCAACCTGACCGCACAGGTGCGCGGGATCTCCCAGGTCACGACCGCGGTCGCCAACGGTGACCTGTCGCAGAAGGTGACCGTTCCGGCGCGCGGCGAGGTGGCGCAGCTCGCCGAGACGATCAACCAGATGACCGAGACGCTGCGGATCTTCGCGGACGAGGTCACGCGCGTGGCCAACGAGGTCGGCGCGGAGGGGCGGCTGGGCGGCCAGGCGAACGTGCCGGGCGCGGCCGGCACGTGGAAGGATCTGACGGACTCCGTCAACACGGTGTTCCGGAACCTCACCACTCAGGTGCGCGACATCGCGGCCGTGACGACGGCCGTGGCCAGCGGTGACCTGTCGCAGAAGGTCACCGTGGACGTGGCCGGCGAGATGCTGGAGCTGAAGAACACCGTCAACGGCATGGTGGACCAGCTCTCGGCGTTCGGTGCCGAGGTGACGCGGGTCGCGCGCGAGATCGGTGTCGAGGGTGAGCTGGGCGGCCAGGCGCAGGTTCCGGGGGCCGCCGGCACGTGGAAGGACCTGACGGACTCCGTCAACACCGCGTTCCGCAACCTCACCGGGCAGGTGCGCAACATCGCCCAGGTGACCACGGCGGTGGCCAACGGCGATCTGTCGCAGAAGGTCACCGTGGACGTCTCCGGCGAGATGCTCCAGCTGAAGAACACCGTGAACCGGATGGTGGACCAGCTGTCGAGCTTCGCCGACCAGGTGACGCGGATGGCCCGGGACGTGGGCACGGAGGGCCGGCTGGGCGGTCAGGCCCGGGTGCACGGGGTGTCGGGCACCTGGAAGGAGCTGACGGACTCCGTCAACTTCATGGCCGGCAACCTGACGTCCCAGGTGCGGCAGATCGCCCAGGTGACGACGGCCGTGGCGCGCGGCGACCTGTCGCAGAAGATCGACGTGGACGCGCGCGGCGAGATCCTCGAGCTGAAGAACACGATCAACACGATGGTCGACCAGCTGTCCGCCTTCGCCGACCAGGTGACCCGGGTGGCCCGGGACGTGGGGACCGAGGGCCGCCTGGGCGGGCAGGCGCAGGTGCCGGGCGTGGCCGGTGTGTGGCGGGACCTCACCGACTCCGTGAACGGCATGGCCGGCAACCTGACGGCCCAGGTGCGCAACATCGCGCAGGTCGCCACGGCCGTGGCCCGGGGCGATCTGTCGCAGAAGATCACCGTGGACGCGCGCGGCGAGATCCTGGAACTGAAGAACACCCTGAACACGATGGTGGACCAGCTGTCGTCGTTCGCCCAGGAGGTCACGCGTGTGGCCCGTGAGGTGGGTACGGAGGGCATGCTCGGCGGTCAGGCCGAGGTGCAGGGGGTCTCCGGCACCTGGAAGGACCTCACGCAGTCCGTGAACTTCATGGCGAACAACCTGACGATCCAGGTCCGCAACATCGCCGAGGTCACGACCGCGGTCGCCAAGGGCGACCTGTCCAAGAAGATCACTGTTGACGCGAAGGGCGAGATCCTCGAGCTCGTCACGACGGTCAACACCATGGTTGACCAGCTGTCCAGCTTCGCCGAGCAGGTGACCCGGGTGGCCCGTGAGGTGGGCACCGAGGGCATCCTCGGCGGCCAGGCGCACGTGCCGGGCGTCACGGGCATCTGGAAGGACCTGAGCAACAACGTCAACCTGATGGCCAACAACCTGACCATGCAGGTGCGCAACATCTCGCAGGTGGCCGCGGCGGTCGCCAACGGTGACCTGACACGGCAGGTGACGATCGAGGCGAGCGGTGAGGTCGCGCAGCTCGCCGACACGATCAACACGATGGTGAAGACGCTGAGTTCGTTCGCCGACCAGGTCACGAAGGTGGCCCGTGAGGTGGGCACGGACGGCATCCTGGGCGGCCAGGCGCACGTGCCGGGCGTGGCCGGGACCTGGAAGGACCTCACCGAGTCCGTGAACCAGATGGCGTCCAACCTGACCGGCCAGGTGCGCAACATCGCCATGGTCACCACGGCGATCGCCAAGGGCGACCTGACGAAGAAGATCGACATCGACGCCCGCGGCGAGATCCTCGAGCTCAAGACGACGATCAACACGATGGTCGACCAGCTGTCCAGCTTCGCCGAGGAGGTCACGCGCGTGGCCCGTGAGGTGGGCACCGAGGGACAGCTCGGCGGTCAGGCGCGCGTGCGTGACGTCGACGGCACCTGGCGGGACCTGACCGAGTCCGTGAACGAGATGGCCGGGAACCTGACCCGGCAGGTGCGTGCCATCGCGCGCGTGGCGACCGCGGTGACCCGCGGCGACCTGAACCTGAAGATCGACGTCGACGCCTCCGGCGAGATCCAGGAGCTGCAGGACTACATCAACAAGATGATCGCCAACCTGCGCGACACCACGATCGCCAACAAGGAGCAGGACTGGCTCAAGGGCAACCTGGCCCGCATCTCCGCGCTCATGCAGGGCCGCCGGGACCTGGAGGACGTGGCGTCGCTGATCATGAGCGAGCTGACGCCGGTGGTCTCCGCGCAGCACGGCGCGTTCTTCCTGGCGATGCCGCTGATGGAGGGCAAGGACGTCGGTGACGGCGAGGACCACTACGAGCTGCGGATGCTGGGCTCGTACGGCTACTCGATGGGCTCCATGCCGACGTCGTTCCGGCCCGGTGAGGCGCTGGTCGGCACGGCCGCCCAGGAGAAGCGCACGATCCTGGTGGAGAACGCGCCGAGCGGCTACCTGAAGATCTCCTCCGGGCTCGGCGAGGCCCCGCCCGCGCAGGTGATCGTGCTGCCGGTGCTGTTCGAGGGCAAGGTGCTCGGCGTGATCGAGCTGGCCTCCTTCACACCGTTCACGCAGATCCAGAAGGACTTCCTCAACCAGATCGCCGAGATGATCGCGACGAGCGTCAACACCATCTCGGTCAACACCAAGACCGAGCAGCTGCTGAAGCAGTCGCAGGAGCTGACCGAGCAACTGCGGGAACGTTCGGCCGAGTTGGAGAACCGGCAGAAGGCGCTGCAGGCGTCCAACGCGGAACTGGAGGAGAAGGCCGAGCTGCTGGCCCGGCAGAACCGCGACATCGAGGTGAAGAACACCGAGATCGAGGAGGCCCGGCAGGTCCTGGAGGAGCGCGCCGAGCAACTCGCGGTGTCGATGCGCTACAAGAGCGAGTTCCTCGCCAACATGTCGCACGAGTTGCGCACCCCGCTCAACTCGCTGCTGATCCTGGCCAAGCTGCTCGCCGACAACGCCGAGGGCAACCTCTCCCCCAAGCAGGTGGAGTTCGCCGAGACCATCCACGGCGCCGGCTCGGACCTGCTGCAGCTGATCAACGACATCCTCGACCTGTCGAAGGTCGAGGCGGGCAAGATGGACGTCTCGCCGACGCGCATCGCGCTCGTACAGCTCGTGGACTACGTGGAGGCCACCTTCCGGCCGCTGACCGCGGAGAAGGGCCTGGATCTGTCCGTGCGGGTCTCCCCGGAGCTGCCGGCGACCCTGCACACCGACGAGCAGCGGCTGCTGCAGGTGCTGCGCAACCTGCTGTCCAACGCGGTGAAGTTCACCGACTCCGGGTCGGTGGAGCTGGTCATCCGGCCGGCCGGCGCGGACGTGCCGCAGTCGATCCGGGAGCAGTTGCTGGAGGCGGGTGCGCTGACCGATCCGGACGGTGAGCTGATCGCGTTCTCCGTGACGGACACCGGCATCGGCATCGCGGCCAGCAAGATGCGGGTCATCTTCGAGGCGTTCAAGCAGGCGGACGGCACCACCAGCCGCAAGTACGGGGGCACCGGCCTCGGCCTGTCGATCTCGCGGGAGATCGCGCAGCTGCTCGGCGGCGAGATCCACGCGCAGAGCGAGCCGGGCCGCGGTTCGACGTTCACGCTCTACCTGCCGCTGCACCCGACCGAGCTGCCGCCGCAGGGCTACCAGCAGTCCGTGGCGCAGCTGGAGGCCGTCGAGCTGGTCGCCTCCGAGGCGGAGCGGTCCTCGGAGCTGTCCGCCGCGGAGATCGAGACGCCGGCCGAGGTGAAGTCGTACCGCGAGACGCAGAACGGCCCGGCGGCGATGTTCCGGCGCCGTCGGCGGAGCGTGCCGCAGGGCGAGCAGCGCGGCGACCAGTGGGCCGTGGTCGCGGAGCAGGACAGGGCGCCGCAGTCCGCGCACGAGGTGCGGTTCGCCGGCGAGAAGGTGCTGATCGTCGACGACGACATCCGCAACGTGTTCGCGCTCACCAGCGTCCTGGAGCAGCACGGGCTGTCGGTGCTGTACGCCGAGAACGGCCGCGAGGGCATCGAGGTCCTGGAGCAGCACGACGACGTGGCGGTCGTCCTGATGGACATCATGATGCCCGAGATGGACGGGTACGCCACGACCACGGCGATCCGGCGGATGCCGCAGTTCGCCGGCCTGCCGATCATCGCCCTGACCGCGAAGGCGATGAAGGGCGACCGGGAGAAGGCGATCGAGTCGGGCGCCTCCGACTATGTGACCAAACCGGTCGACCCGGACCATCTCCTGGCCGTGATGCAGCAGTGGATGGGGGGGAAGTGACGGGATCGCCCGACCACGGTGTGAACACCCGGGGAACCCTCGGCGTGTGCGGGGAGGTGCCTGCATAAGGTGGCGTCGGGCGTATGGGAATGCGGGATTCCGGGAACCCAGGGGGTTCCCGCCGCGTTTCCGGTACGTGCACAGTGACATCGCGGTGACAGGGTGTGGCGACAGGCGGGGTGCGGCTACGATGACCGGCACAAGGACGGGCGGCGAAAGGGAGTCGTCCCCTGGGGCGGCGCCCGGTGTACCGCCGGGGCGAGGAGGGCGGGCCATGGTGCAGAAGGCCAAGATCCTCCTGGTCGATGACCGGCCGGAGAATCTGCTGGCGCTGGAGGCGATCCTCTCGGCGCTCGATCAGACGCTGGTGCGGGCATCGTCCGGGGAGGAAGCGCTCAAGGCACTGCTCACGGACGATTTCGCGGTCATTCTGCTGGATGTCCAGATGCCCGGCATGGACGGGTTCGAGACCGCCGCGCACATCAAGCGGCGCGAGCGGACCCGGGACATCCCGATCATCTTCCTCACGGCGATCAACCACGGTCCGCACCACACCTTCCGGGGGTACGCGGCGGGCGCGGTGGACTACATCTCCAAGCCGTTCGACCCGTGGGTGCTGCGCGCGAAGGTCTCGGTTTTCGTGGAGCTGTACATGAAGAACTGCCAGCTGCGGGAGCAGGCGGCGCTGCTGCGGCTGCAGTTGGAGGGCGGCGGCAAGGGTGCGGTCGGCGGCAAGGAGTCGGCGGGGCTGCTCGCCGAGCTGTCCGCGCGGCTCGCCGCCGTCGAGGAGCAGGCCGAGGCGCTGTCCAAGCAGCTGGACGACGACTCCGCGGACGCGGCCGCGGTGGCCACGGCCGCCCATCTGGAACGCAAACTGACCGGGCTGCGCCGGGCGCTCGACGCCCTGGAGCCGGGGGCGGGGGCCGGCGGTCCGTCGGTGCCGTCGCAGAACTGACGCGTCCGGAGACGGCAGTTGGCCATGAGCGTGCGTCAGCTTCGCGCCCCCGCAAGGGCGACACGAACGGGTGAAGCTGTGGGCACACGTGTCCGCTGTCGTCTCCCCCGGTAACCTCACACCCATGGCCTCACGTTCCTCCGCAGCCAAGAAGCAGCCCGCCAAGAAGGCGGCCGCTCCGGCGAGGAAGGCCGCCGCGAAGAAGGCCCCGGCCAAGAAGGCGCCCGCCAAGAAGGCCCCGGCAAAGAAGGCCCCGCCGAAACCGGCGCCGAGCCCGACCGGGGGCGTGTACCGGCTCGTGCGCGCCCTCTGGCTCGGCCTGGCGCACGCCGTCGGCGCCCTCTTCCGCGGGATAGGGCAGGGCGCGAAGAACCTCGACCCCGCCCACCGCAAGGACGGCGTCGCGCTGCTGCTGTTCGGGCTCGCGCTGATCGTCGCCGCCGGTACCTGGGCCGATCTCAAGGGGCCCGTCGGCGACCTGGTGGAGATCCTGGTCACCGGCGCCTTCGGCCGGCTGGACCTGCTGGTGCCGATCCTGCTCGCGGTGATCGCCGTACGGTTCGTCCGGCACCCGGAGAAGCCGGAGGCCAACGGCCGGATCGTCATCGGCCTGTCCGCGCTGGTCATCGGTGTGCTCGGCCAGGTCCACCTCGCGTGCGGCTCGCCCGCCCGCAGCGACGGCATGCAGGCCATAAGGGACGCCGGCGGCCTCATCGGGTGGGCGGCGGCCACCCCGCTGACGTACGCCATGACCGAGGCGCTCGCCGTGCCCCTGCTGGTCCTGCTGACCGTCTTCGGTCTGCTCGTGGTGACCGCCACCCCGGTCAACGCCATCCCGCAGCGGCTGCGCGCGCTCGGCGTGCGCCTGGGCCTGGTGCACGACCACGAGGCCGAGGAAGGCACCGAGGACGACGAGCGCTACGAGGAACAATGGCGCGAGGCGCTGCCCGCGCGCCCCCGCGGGCGGCGCGGCGCCCCCCAGGCGTACGACCCCGACAGCGCCGAGCAGGAGGCCCTCGCGCAGCGCCGGAGCCGCCCCAGGCGCTCGGCGGTGCCCCAGCCGGACCCGCAGCGGCAGATGGACGCCGTGGACGTGGCGGCGGCCGCGGCCGCCGCGCTCGACGGCGCCGTCCTGCACGGCATGCCGCCGTCCCCGCTCGTCGCCGACCTCACCCAGGGCGTCAGCGTCGGCGACCGGGAGGAGACGACCCCGGTACCGGCGCTCGCGACGTCGGCCGCTCCCGCGACGCCGGTCCCGGCCGCGCGCCCCAAGCAGGAGAAGCTCAAGGCGGACCCCGTCGTCCCCGACCTCACCAAGAAGGCCCCCGAGGACCACCGCGACCTGCCGCCGCGCGCGGAGCAGCTCCAGCTCGCCGGGGACATCACCTACGCACTGCCCTCCCTGGACCTGCTCCACCGCGGCGGCCCCGGCAAGGCGCGCAGCGCCGCCAACGACGCGGTCGTCGCCTCGCTCACCCAGGTCTTCACCGAGTTCAAGGTCGACGCGGCGGTCACCGGCTTCACCCGCGGTCCGACGGTCACCCGCTACGAGGTCGAGCTCGGGCCCGCCGTGAAGGTCGAGCGGATCACCGCGCTGACCAAGAACATCGCGTACGCGGTCGCCAGCCCCGACGTGCGGATCATCAGCCCCATCCCCGGCAAGTCCGCGGTCGGCATCGAGATCCCGAACACCGACCGCGAGATGGTGAACCTCGGCGACGTGTTGCGCCTCGCGGAGTCCGCCGAGGACGACGACCCGATGCTGGTGGCCTTCGGCAAGGACGTCGAGGGCGGGTACGTCATGCACTCGCTCGCGAAGATGCCGCACATGCTGGTCGCCGGCGCCACCGGCTCCGGCAAGTCGTCCTGCATCAACTGCCTGATCACCTCGGTCATGATGCGGGCGACCCCGGAGGACGTCCGGATGATCCTCGTCGACCCCAAGCGGGTGGAGCTGACCGCCTACGAGGGCATCCCGCACCTGATCACGCCGATCATCACCAACCCCAAGCGGGCCGCCGAGGCGCTGCAGTGGGTCGTCCGCGAGATGGATCTCAGGTACGACGACCTGGCCGCCTACGGCTACCGGCACATCGACGACTTCAACCGCGCGGTGCGCGAGGGCAGGGTCAAGCCGCCGGAGGGCAGCGAGCGGGAGCTGCAGCCCTACCCGTACCTGCTGGTGATCGTGGACGAGCTGGCGGACCTGATGATGGTCGCCCCGCGCGACGTGGAGGACGCGATCGTGCGCATCACGCAGCTCGCGCGCGCGGCCGGAATCCACCTGGTGCTCGCCACCCAGCGTCCGTCGGTCGACGTGGTCACCGGCCTGATCAAGGCCAACGTGCCCTCGCGGCTCGCCTTCGCCACGTCCTCGCTGGCCGACTCCCGGGTGATCCTCGACCAGCCGGGCGCCGAGAAGCTGATCGGCAAGGGTGACGGCCTGTTCCTGCCGATGGGGGCGAACAAGCCGACCCGTATGCAGGGCGCGTTCGTGACCGAGGAAGAGATCGCGGTCGTCGTCGAGCACTGCAAGAACCAGATGGCGCCCGTCTTCCGGGACGACGTCACCGTGGGCACCAAGCAGAAGAAGGAGATCGACGAGGACATCGGCGACGACCTCGACCTGCTGTGCCAGGCGGCCGAACTCGTCGTCTCGACCCAGTTCGGGTCGACGTCCATGCTCCAGCGCAAGCTGCGGGTCGGCTTCGCCAAGGCCGGCCGCCTCATGGACCTCATGGAGTCCCGCAACATCGTGGGACCCAGCGAGGGCTCCAAGGCACGTGACGTTCTGGTGAAACCCGACGAACTCGACGGCGTGCTCGCGCTGATTCGCGGGGAGATCGAGGGATAGTACGAAGAGCCGCTCGGTGCAACTCGGGTTACGCCGGACGGCCGGATCGTCGTGCCACGCATCCGCTGCCGTGACCCACCCGTTAGAGATCGGCGAGCAACCGTTTCCCTTTGCCGTACGTCAAGTTGAGCGAGAGGACAGGCAGGCGCCCCGATCGGGGGTATCTGCCCGTCCAGCCGTCGGATTGTCGGGCCATTCCGATGGCGTACAGAGTCCTGCCGCCCGGTTGCCCCACCCTTTCGTACCCCCCCTAGACTGAGCTTCCAGCACAGGTGGCTACACGCTCGAAAGGCGCCCCCGTGTCCATCGGCAACTCCCCTGAAGACGAGCGTCCCTTCCCAGACGAGTCCCAGGAAGCCCGACCCTCCGTGGGCCGTGCCCTCCAGCAGGCGCGGATCGAGGCCGGGCTCACCGTGGACGACGTCAGCAGCGCCACTCGTGTCCGCATCGCCATCGTGCACGCCATCGAGGCGGACGACTTCGCCCCCTGTGGCGGCGACGTGTACGCGCGCGGGCACATCCGCACGCTGGCGAGGGCCGTGCACCTCGATCCTGCCCCGCTGATCGCCCAGTACGACGCCGAGCACGGAGGCCGTCCCGCGCCCACCCCGGCGGCGCCCCTGTTCGAGGCCGAGCGGATCCGGCCCGAGCGGCGCGGGCCGAACTGGACCGCGGCGATGGTCGCCGCGATCGTCGTCGTGATCGGCTTCGTCGGTTTCACCGCGTTCAAGGGCGGTGACGGCGGCAGCGACGCCAAGTCGCAGGTGGCCGAGGGCACCACGCCCGCCGCCGGCACGTCGCCCTCGCCCACGCCGACGAAGGACAAGCCCGCGGCCCCGACCCCCGAGCCCTCCGACAGCGCCATCGCGGCCGCCCCCCAGGACAAGGTGACCGTCCAGGTCAGCGCGCCGAACGGGCGCAGCTGGATCTCGGCCAAGGACCACAATGGCCGGATGCTCTTCGACGGGCTGCTGAAGAAGGGCGAGTCCAAGACCTTCCAGGACAGCTCCAAGATCAACCTGATCCTCGGTGACGCCGGCGCGATCGAGCTCTACGTCAACGGCAAGAAGATCGAGGACAACTTCAAGCCGGGCCAGGTGCAGCGCCTCACCTACACGAAGGGCGACCCCGTGGCCGGCTGACCGGCCGTCGGGGGAGCGGATGTGACGGGGTCGGCCGAGATCGGCCAACCCCGTCGACGTGGGCTGTCGCCGAGACGAAGTAGTCTTGAGCCCATGCCTGAACGCCGTACCGTCGCACTCGTCACACTCGGCTGCGCCCGTAACGAGGTGGATTCCGAGGAGCTCGCAGGCCGTTTGGAGGCGGACGGCTGGCAGCTCGTCGAGGACGCCGCGGACGCCGACGTCGCCGTGGTCAACACCTGTGGATTCGTCGAGGCCGCCAAGAAGGACTCCGTCGACGCCCTGCTGGAGGCCAACGACCTCAAGGACCATGGCAGAACCCAGGCCGTCGTGGCGGTGGGCTGCATGGCCGAGCGGTACGGCAAGGAACTGGCCGAGGCGCTGCCCGAGGCCGACGGCGTGCTCGGCTTCGACGACTACGCGGACATCTCCGACCGCCTGCAGACCATCCTGTCCGGCGGGATCCACGCCTCCCACACCCCCCGCGACCGCCGCAAGCTGCTGCCGATCAGCCCGGCCGAGCGGCAGGAATCGGCTGCCGCCGTCGCGCTGCCCGGGCACGGACCGGCCGACCTCCCCGAGGGCCTGGCGCCCGCCTCCGGTCCCCGTGCCCCGCTGCGCCGCCGCCTGGACGGCTCCCCGGTCGCCTCGGTGAAGCTCGCCTCAGGCTGCGACCGGCGCTGCTCCTTCTGCGCCATCCCGTCCTTCCGGGGCTCCTTCATCTCCCGGCGCCCCAGCGACGTCCTGAACGAGACGCGCTGGCTGGCCGAGCAGGGGGTGAAGGAGATCATGCTGGTCTCCGAGAACAACACCTCCTACGGCAAGGACCTCGGCGACATCCGCCTGCTGGAGTCGCTGCTGCCGGAGCTGGCCGAGGTCGACGGCATCGAGCGGGTGCGGGTGAGCTACCTGCAGCCGGCCGAGATGCGCCCCGGGCTCATCGACGTCCTCACCTCGACGCCCAAGATCGCCCCGTACTTCGACCTGTCCTTCCAGCACTCCGCGCCCGGCGTGCTGCGCGCCATGCGCCGCTTCGGCGACACCGACCGCTTCCTGGAACTGCTCGACACGATCCGCTCCAAGGCGCCCGAGGCCGGCGTGCGCTCCAACTTCATCGTCGGCTTCCCCGGCGAGAGCGAGGCGGACCTGGCCGAGCTGGAGCGCTTCCTGAACGGCGCCCGCCTGGACGCCATCGGCGTGTTCGGCTACTCCGACGAGGAGGGCACGGAGGCGGCGACGTACGAAAACAAGCTCGACGAGGACGTCGTCGCCGAGCGCCTCGCCCATGTCTCCCGGCTCGCCGAGGAACTCGTCTCGCAGCGCGCCGAGGAGCGCGTCGGCGCGACCGTGCACGTCCTGGTGGAGTCCGTGGACGAGGAGGAGGGCGTCCACGGCCGCGCCGCGCACCAGGCGCCGGAGACGGACGGCCAGGTGCTGCTCACGAGCGGCGAAGGCCTGAGCGCCGGACGTATGGTCGAGGCGAAGGTGGTCGCCACGGAAGGCGTCGACCTGGTGGCCGAGCCGCTGGCCGGCTCGCTCGCGTGTAGTGAGGAGGCGGGCAGATGACCGGAGTCCCGGCATCCGCCGCGGGCGGCTCCTCCGGCGCGCACGGCGCCCGGGGCCCCGCCGCTGCCGACGGCGTTGTTCCCGAGGTCTCCGGCTCTGCTCCTGCCCCCGGCGCCGACGTGACGCCCGACACCAGGCCCGCGCGCGGCGCGAAGATCGCGGCCGCGGCCGTCAACCAGGCCAGTGTGTGGAACGTCGCCAATCTGCTGACCATGCTGCGGCTGGTCCTGGTGCCCGGCTTCGTGGCGCTGATGCTGGCGGGCGGCGGGTACGACCCGGCGTGGCGCTCCCTCGCCTGGGCGGCCTTCGCCATCGCCATGATCACCGACCTGTTCGACGGGCATCTGGCGCGCACCTACAACCTGGTCACCGACTTCGGGAAGATCGCCGACCCCATCGCCGACAAGGCGATCATGGGAGCGGCGCTCATCTGCCTGTCGGGCCTGGGCGATCTGCCGTGGTGGGTGACGGCCGTCATTCTCGGCCGGGAACTCGGCATCACCCTGCTGCGTTTTCTGGTCATCCGCTACGGCGTGATCCCGGCCAGCCGCGGCGGCAAGCTCAAGACGCTCACCCAGGGGGTGGCCGTCGGGATGTACGTGCTGGCGCTGACGGGATGGCTGGCCACTCTGAGGTTCTGGGTGATGGCCGTGGCGGTCGTCCTGACCGTGGTCACCGGTCTCGACTATGTGAGACAGGCCATCGTCCTGCGCCGGCGGGGAATCGCCGAGCGAGCCGCCGCGTTGGAGGAGACGCAAGCGTGACTTCCCGGGCCGCCGAAGCGGTGCGACTACTGACAGTGAGGGGCGAGACCCTCGCGGTGGCCGAGTCGCTCACGGGTGGCCTGGTCGCGGCGGAGATCACCGGCGTCCCCGGAGCGTCCAAGGTGTTCCGGGGTTCGGTCACCGCGTACGCCACCGAGCTGAAGCACCGGCTGCTGGGCGTCGACGCCACCCTGCTGGCGCAGCGCGGAGCCGTGGACCCGCAGGTCGCGGCCGAGATGGCGGCCGGGGTCCGCAAGGCCCTCGGGGCCGACTGGGGCATCGCGACCACCGGGGTCGCCGGCCCCGATCCCCAGGACGGAAAGCCGGTCGGGACGGTCTTCGTGGCCGTCGACGGACCACTGACCGCCGGCTCTGGTTCTGCCGGTGGCGGAAAAGTGGAGGCGCTGCGGTTGAACGGCAGCCGTTCGGAAATTCGTATGGAGAGTGTACGGAGCGTACTCGCGGTGCTCCTGGAGCAGCTCGCGGGCGAACAGACTGGGAATGAGCGGGCACAGGATACGGAACGGAACGGGGGGTTTTGATGTTTGCAGCCCTGAGTGAACACGACATCGCTCCCCGCACGGCCGCGGCGCGAGGCGGTACGGTGGGGCGTGAAGGATGCGGCTACGCGGTCCGAGGAGGGAGCCACCGATGATTCTGCTCCGTCGCCTGCTGGGTGACGTGCTGCGTCGGCAGCGCCAACGCCAGGGCCGTACTCTGCGCGAAGTCTCCTCGTCCGCCCGAGTCTCGCTCGGCTATCTCTCCGAGGTGGAGCGGGGGCAGAAGGAGGCTTCCTCCGAGCTGCTCGCCGCCATCTGCGACGCGCTGGACGTACGGATGTCGGAACTCATGCGAGAGGTGAGCGACGAGCTCGCGCTCGCCGAACTGGCCCAGTCCGCCGCGGCCACCGAGCCCGTACCCACGCCGGTCCGCCCGATGCTGGGTTCCGTCTCGGTGACCGGTGTGCCACCGGAACGGGTGACCATCAAGGCCCCCGCGGAAGCGGTGGACGTGGTCGCCGCGTGACCTTCACGCCGGCATAGTCAACCCCGATACGTGTGAGGCCCCGGCCTGCCGCTCCAGGAAGACCTGGCCGGCAGGCCGGGGCCTTGCGGGCTTCCTGCCCCGATGTGCATCCGTTTGCCGGGCCTGGGCGGTGCGGTCATCGTGGAGGGATGTGACGGCGCCCCCAGCATCGGAGGAAGCAGATGTACGTCGTGAAGAGCCGGTTGGCCGACGCCGAGCTGAAGACCGTGGCCGAGGCGCTGCAGGGCGCCCTCGTGGACCTGATCGACCTCTCCCTGGCCGCCAAGCAGATCCACTGGAACGTGGTGGGTCCCCGCTTCCGATCCGTGCACCTGCAGCTCGACGAGGTCGTGAGCTCGGCACGCGACCACTCGGACACCGTCGCCGAGCGGGCGTCGTCGCTGGGCGTCCCGCCCGACGGACGCGCGGCCACGGTGGCGGCCGACAGCGGCATCGGAGCCACGGCGGCGGGCTGGATCAAGGACACGGACGCGGTGGGGGCGATGGTGACCGCGCTGGGCGCCGTGGTCGCCCGGATGCGGGAACGCGTAGCCGCGACCGCGGAGCCCGACCCGGTGACCCAGGACATCTTCCTCCGGATCACGGCGGATCTGGAGAAGCATCACTGGATGTTCCAGGCGGAGAACGCGTAGGGGCCCGGCCGGTGATGCTTCCGTGAGCCCATTGGTGCGCCTGCCGCGCGGGGCCGGCGGCGGTCTAGCGTCCCGCAGGAGGTGATGGCGGCCATGGTGGGGCTGACAGTGCGCTGGGCGGTGGCGCTCGGGCTCGGGGCGGTGTGGTGGTGGGCCGTCCTCAGGCTCGCCCTGGGGCAGGGGGCGGGCGTGCTGGAGGGGGCCGTCGCGGCCGGGGGGTGGGGGCTGAGTGTGCTGCCCGTGCACTGCGTGCCCAAAGGACGGGCGGCCGGGGCCGTGCGCACCGGGCGCTGGACGGCCGCCTGGCAGGGAGCGGACGCTACCAGGGCATCGCCACACCCCCGTTCGGGCGCAGTATCTGACCAGTGGTGAACGCCGACGCGTCCGACGCCAGGTACAGCACCGCCTGCGCGACGTCGTCCGGTTCGCCGACCCGGCCCAGCGGCGCCATCCGGGCCAGCACGGCCTCGGTGTGCTCCTGCGTCCCGCGGTCGTGGCGGTCGGTCATGGGGGTGCGGATCCAGCCCGGCGCGACGGCGTTGACCCGGATGCCGTGCCGGCCGACCTCCGTGGCCAGCGTCCGGGTCAGCTGCACCACGGCCGCCTTCGCCGCGCCGTAGCAGAGCAGGCCGGGGCCGCCGGTGTCGACCGCGCCGGAGGCCATCGTGACGATGCTGCCCCGGGTGTCGTGGCCGAGCATCAGCCGGGCCGCCTCCTGGCAGGCGTACAGGACGCCCTTGAAGTTGACGTTCATCACCCGGTCCAGATCCTCGTCGCGGGTCCGCAGGACCGGGCTGCTGTGCATGATCCCGGCGATCGCCGCCATGACGTCCAGGCGCGCGCAGGCGCGAACGGCCTCGGCGAGGGCCGGCCGGTCGGTGACGTCCAGGACATGGGTAAGGGCCCTGCCGCCGCGCCTCTCGATCAGTTCGGCCGTGCCGTGCAGGCCGTCCGCGTCCCGGTCGGCGCAGTGCACCGCCGCGCCCGCCTCGGCGAGCAGGACGGCGGAGGCCCGGCCGATGCCGCCCGCGGCACCGGTGACGAACGCGGTGCGCCCGGTGAGGTCGTACGCGGTGAGAGCCATGAGGCGACCGTACGAGTGTTTCTGACAGTCCGTCAATTAATGTGCAGCTCGTCACTTGTTGGCACACGGCTCAGCACTCGTCGGCGTACGGCTCGACGCTTGTTGTGGCGGGGATCGTCAATGGCGTGGCGCGGCGCGTGGGTTCGGGTGTGGGGTGATGGCGGCTGTGGGGGAGAGGTCCGGCTGCGGAGGTGATGACGCCTGTGGGGGACAGGTCCGGCTGCGGAAGATGGTCACGTTTGTGGGGAGTGGTGACGGCCGGGGCGTACGGCTGTGAGGGGCCGCACGTCGGGGTGCGGCGCCCGCTCGCGCGGGGCGATCAGCCGGTTCGGCGGGGGTAGCGCTCCCGCCAGCGCTGCGGTGCGCCCGGTGCGGGAGCGGGGCCCGGCTGGCAGGTGGGGCACCAGTAGGTGGGGCGTTCCTGGGAACCGTCTCCCTGGTCGGCGACCCGGACGGGGGTGCGGCAGCGCAGGCAGGGACGGGGAGCGCGGCCGTAGACGAACAGGTCCGGCCGGTGCAGTCCCGTGGTCTGCCGCACCGGGCGGTCGCGGTTCGCCTCCAGCAGTCGCTTGGCGAGGGCGGGCAGCTTCTCGGCGCGGTCCGCGGGGAGCGCGCCGACCGGCAGCCAGGGGGTGACGCCGAGCAGGAAACATAGCTCGCTCTTGTAGACGTTGCCGATCCCGGCCAGATTGCGCTGGTCGAGCAGGGCCTCGCCGAGCGGGCGGGCCGGGTCCGCGAGCAGGTTCGCCAGGGCGCGCTCGGGGTTCCAGTCCGGGCCGAGCAGATCGGGCCCGAGGTGGCCGACGACGCGTTCCTCCTCGGTCGTGCGCAGCAGTTCCAGGACCTGCAGGCGGTAGCCGACGGCCGTGCGGTCGGCGGTGCCGAGCACCGCGCGGATCTGATGGGCGGGCCCGCCCCGCCAGCGCTCGCCCGTGCCGTACACCTTCCACGCCCCCTCCATACGCAGGTGGGTGTGGAGGCTCAGGCCGCCCTCGAACCGGGTGAGCAGGTGCTTGCCGCGCGGAATCGTGCTCAGCACCCTGCGGCCGGTCAGGTCGACCGTCGCATACTTCGGCACCCGGAAGTCGCTGCGGGTCAGAGCCTTGCCCGCGAGGGCCTCGTGCAGCCGCCGCGCGGCCTGCCAGACCGTGTCACCTTCGGGCATGGGTCAAGGGTGCCACGCACGTGCGGCGAAGCCGGCCCACGAAGGCCGTCACGCTCTCATGCGCAGGCCGCGGGGTGTCGCCACGAATCCCGCCGCTTCCAGAAGGGTGCCTATCGGGGCGGTCAGGGCCTGGGCGCCGTTGATCCGCTCCACCGTGACCGTGCCGAGCGAGCCCGCGCGGGCGGCCTCCGCCAGGGCCTCGGCGGCCGTGCGGAGGCGGGGATCGTCGGTGGCCGCGGTGTCCGGGGCCGCGGGCCAGGCCAGGAGGGTCTTGCCGCCGCGCTCCATGTACAGGGTCAGCTCGCCATCCACCAGGACGACCAGCGAGCCTGCCTTGCGGCCCGGTTTGTGCCCGGCTCCGGTCGGCGGCTCGGGCC
>NZ_JBLEBI010000012.1:0-94431 GCF_047340315.1 Streptomyces sp. AF1A | reverse complement strand
TCGGGACCGAGGGGCGGGACGGCGTCTCGGTCCACCAGCGGATCACGGCCGCCGGGTACGCCTATCTGCGGGTGGGCGAGCACCTCGTCTCGGGCCCCCGCACCCCGGCGGAGTTCGTCGCGTACTGCCTGGACTCCCCGCGGACCCGCGGCACCCTGCTCGACCCGGCCTTCCGGCACGCCGCGTCGGCCTGCGCCGAGACGGGCGACCGGTACTGGACGGCGCTGTGGGCCAGTCCGCTCACGCCGGAGGGGGTGTCCCGCACGGCGGCCGAGGTGGTCGCGCTCACCAACTCCGCGCGCGGGCGCACCGGCCTGCCGCCGCTGGCGGTGGACGCGCGGCTGACCACCGCGGCACAGGCGCACTGCGCGGACATGGTGGCCCGCGACTTCTACGCCCACACCTCCCCCGACGGCGCCCAGCCCTGGGACCGGGCCGCCGCCGCGGGTTCCCGGCTGCGCACCATCGGCGAGAACATCGCCTGCGGACAGCGCTCCCCCGCGGAAGTCGTGGACGGCTGGATGAACAGCCCCGGGCACCGGGCCAACATTCTCAAGCGGGAGTTCACCCGCATCGGGATCGGCTTCACGGGCGGCGGCCGGGCCGGCACGTACTGGGCACAGCTGTTCGGTGGCTGACCGTCCCCCTTCCGCGATCTTGGCGGAACCACACGGTCCGGGACACCATGCCCCGCATGAAGGGTGATCTCTTTTCCAGTGAGCACGTGGTGCGGCCGGCCACCGAGCCGGGGATGACCGTGGAGAACGCCAAGTGCATCAGATACGTGGTGAGCGGGGAGATGTACGCCCGCCAGGGCGCGATGGTCGCCTACCGGGGCAGCCTCGCCTTCGAGCGCAAGGGGCAGGGCGTCGGCGGCATGCTGAAGCGTGCGGTCACCGGTGAGGGGCTGCCCCTCATGGCGGTGCGCGGGCAGGGCGAGGCCTGGTTCGCGCACGAGGCCCAGAACTGCTTCGTCGTCGAGGTCGAGGCCGGCGACCGGTTCACGGTCAACGGGCGCAACGTGCTGTGCTTCGACGCCTCGCTCTCGTACGACATCAAGACCGTGAAGGGCTCGGGCATAGCCGGTGGCGGCCTGTTCAACAGCGTGTTCAGCGGGCGGGGCCGGCTCGGGCTGGTCTGCGAGGGCAACCCGCTGGTGATACCGGTCTCCCCCCAGTCCCCGGTGTACGTCGACACGGACGCGGTGCTCGGCTGGACCGCGCAGCTGCAGACCTCGCTGCACCGCTCGCAGTCCATCGGGTCGATGCTGCGCGGCGGCTCCGGGGAGACCGTGCAACTGATGCTGCAGGGCGAGGGATTCGTGGTGGTACGGCCGAGCGAGCTGACCCCGCAGAGGCCGCAGCAGCACTGAACCTTCACACATGACCGGAAGCGGCCGGGCAACCCCGGCCGTCATGCCCGCGTCTTGATCGGCGACAGACCGACGGGCCCTGGCCGCTCGAGCCAGGGCTCTTTTCCCACGACGCTATACACGTCATGTATACACTCCGTGTATAGAAGGGTACGCATGTACGGCAAGGCTTTCGCCCCGGAGTACCAGGGCGCACTGACCACCCTGTCCGTGAACTCCTCGCTGGTCGACGTGCTGGCCGAGGGCACCGAGCGGCTGCGCGAGGCCGAGCGGTCGGGGCATCCAGGAGAGGCGGCCCGCTGCGGGCTCGCCGTCGCCGAGGCACACCGCCGGCTCGGGCAGATCCGGGAGGCCGACCGGGCCTGGAAGGCGAGTTACCGCGCCGCCCGGGAGGCCGGGGACACGGCGGCCATGGCCTGGGCGCTGTGGAGCGGCGGCACCCTCGCCCGGCAGCGCGGGGCGTTCCCGCTGGCCTGGCGGCTGCTGGGGCTCGCGGCCGGACTCGGCGAGCGGGGCGGGGACGTCGTCGTGCGGGGCTACTCGCTGGCGGGGCTCGCGGAGACCGGCCGGATCCAGGGGGACTACGCGGCGGTCGGCCGCCTGCACGAGCAGCTGCTGGCCGAGGCCCGGCGGCGCGGGGAGGCCCGGCACACGGTGTGGGCGCTGGAGGGCATCGCGCAGATGCACCGCAACACCGGGGACTACGACCGGGCGTACGCCCTGTTCGAGGAGGCGGCGGAGATAGCCGAACGGGCCGAGGACCGGCGCGGGCACGCCTGGGCGCTGCGCGGACTCGCCGACATCTGCTCGGTCCGCGACAAGGACACCGCGCGGGCGCTGGAGCTGCTCGCCCGGGCGGAGGCGAGCTGCCGGGCCATGAACCTGTCCAGCGCGCTCGCCTACAACCACAAGATGCAGGGCAACGTCCTGTACCGGGCGAAGCGTTACGCCGAGGCCCGGGACCTGTACGAGCTGGCCCTGACGGAGTTCCGCTCGATGAGCGAGCCGCGCGGCGAGGCCCTGGCGCGGCTGGGCCTCGCCAAGTCGCTGGCGCGGCTCGGCCGCAACCGCGCCGAGACCGCGGCCGAACTCGCCGATCTGGCGGTCGTGTTGGAGCGCGGTGGGCTCAAGCACGCCCGGGCGATGGTGGCCCGGGCCCAGGAGGAGTTCGGCCTCGGGGCGGAGGTGGCCCGGTGACCACCGTCCAGGCGCCGCTGTCGGTGCCCGAGATCCTCGGCCGCTGCCGGGAGTTGACGCGGCCGGCACTGCGTGAGGCGGTGGGGCGGCTGCACCCGTGGGTGGCCGAGATGGCCGCGTACTCCTTCGGCTGGTGCGAGGTCGGCGGGGCGCCCGCCGCCGCACCGGGCGGCAAGGGCGTACGGCAGGCACTGGCCGTGCTCGGTGCCGAGGCGGCGGGCGCCGAGGGGCGGGCCGGAGTGCCGGCCGCCGTCGCGGTGGAACTGGTGCACGCCTTCTCGCTGCTGCACGACGACATCATGGACGGCGACACGACCCGGCGCCGCCGCCCGGCCGTGTGGCAGGCGTACGGCACAGGCCCCGCGGTGCTCGCCGGCGACGCCCTGTTCGCGCTGGCCGTGGAGACCCTCGCCACCGCGCCCCGCGGCCCCGCGGCCGTACGGCTGCTCTCGACGGCGCTCGCGGACCTGGTGCGCGGGCAGGCCGACGACCTGCTGTTCGCCGCGCGGCCGTTCCGCGGTCCGCAGCGGGTGACGGTGGACGAGTACCGGGCGATGGCGGAGGGCAAGACCGGCGCCCTGCTCGGCTGCGCCGCCGCGCTCGGTGCGGCGCTCGGCGGGGCGGACGAGGCCGCCGTGTCCGCGCTGGACCGGGCCGGGCGGCAGCTGGGCGTCGCCTTCCAGATGGTCGACGACGTGCTGGGCATCTGGGGCGACCCCGCGGTCACCGGCAAGCCCGTGTGCGGCGATCTGCGGGAGGGCAGGAAGACGTTCCCGGTGCTGGTCGCCCTCGGCTCCCCGGCAGGCCGCCGGCTGTCCGCCCTGCTCGGCTCCCCCGACCGGGCCGAGGAGGCCGCCCGGCTGATCGAGGACGCGGGTGGCCGCACCGCGGCGCTGTCCGAGGCCCGCGCCCACACGACCGCGGCGCGGACGCTGCTCGCCCGGGCACCGCTGGCCACCGGAGCCGCCGACGACCTGTGCCGGCTCCTGGAGTCCCTGGTGGAACGCGAACTCTAGCCGCGCCCCGGACGGCCCGAGCAACCGGCAGCGCCCGCGTCACCGGGCCCCGCCCACCGCGACGCGGGCTCTGCCCGAACGGACCTGCCCGCACGCCCCGCCGACTGCCCGGACCCGACGAGACATCCACCCGAGCCCCGCCCGCACACGCCCCGCCGGCCGACGAGGCCGACGAGGCCGACGAGGCCGACGAGGCCGACGAGGCCGACGAGGCCGACGAGGCCGACGAGGCCGACGAGGCCGACGAGGCCGACGAGGCCGACGAGGCCCCCGTACCACCCCCCGGAACCCGGGACCGCGACCGGCAACCGCACCGCCGGCCACCGACCGACCACACCGGGAGGCCCACCGCAGCCCGCCCGAACCCTGCACCCACCCCGCTCGCCCACGCACCGCCGGTCGGGCGAGCCGGCGGTGATCCGTACCGGCGCCCTCGCCCGCGCGCCGGCGGCCCGGCGAGCCGGCGGTGGTCTGTGCCGGCTGCCGCAATGCCGGGGAGTCGTACCGCGAAACGGTGTTGACCTTCCGGGAGGCGGCGGGTCAGGGTGCGGGCGGTGCGGTCCTCGCCTCCGCGCCGGAAGGGTGAAGCATCTTGATCGGCATCTCGGACATCGAAGCCGCCGCCCGGCGGATCGCCGGACACGTGGTGCGCACGCCGACCGTACCGAGCCCCGGGCTCGGTGCGCTGCTCGGCGTCCCCGTCACCGCCAAGCTCGAACTGCTCCAGCGCACGGGCTCGTTCAAGGCCCGAGGGGCCACGGCCAAACTGCTCTCGCTGAGCGAGGCCGAGCGGGCGGCGGGCGTGGTCGCGGTCAGCGGCGGCAACCACGGCATCACCCTCACGGTGATGGCGGCGGCCCTCGACGTGAAGGCGACCGTGGTGATGCCCCGTACCGCGCCCGCACGCTCCATCGCGCTGGCGCAGGAGGCCGGGGCGTCGGTGCCACAGAGAGAGACCGACGAAACGGGTCTCTGCCGGTGACGGAAGTCACGGTGGAGGCCCGTTTCTCGTTGTGTCCGAGTTTACGTGGGATCGCACAGTCTGGGGATCGGCGCAGTCAGCCCCGCACGTGACCTGTTTCACGGGCGGGGCCAGGGGTTCGCCGCGGGTGATGTCGAGTTGTTACCGGGGCTGGCCCGGCTAGGCGGCGGGTGCGAGGTGGCCTGTCGGGGTCCAGGTCTGCGGTTCTTTCGTCTGGCGTCGGTGGTGGGTGCGCCGTCGTGGTCGCTCGCCGCCGAGGGGCAGGGTGTCCAGCCACTTCTTGATCTTCCGTCGGTTGGCGTGGGCCAGCTGGAAGGCAAGCAGGATCGTTTGTGCCGCGATGCCGCGGATGCGGTGGGAGCCGGCGGACTCGATGCCCTCAGCGAGAGGGTTCTTCGCGTACCCGTTGTAGCCCTCGACGCTGTTGCGGAGCCGGAAGCAGACCTTCTGCCATTCCCGGCTGCCGTACTCCAGGGCCTGCCAGTGCTTGGCCCCGGCCTCGGGGCTGATGGTGACCGTGCGCTGACGGCAGATCTTCACAGGGCCGGTGGGGCTGGGCTCCGGGTCGACGAGGGGCAGGTGGACGCCGCGGCCGAGGCTGCGCGGCCTGAGGAGGCACTGGGCCTTGCCGGCCTCGGCAGGGCACATCATCCGCTGGTAGCCGTCGGAGTCGGCGTTCTCCTTCGGCATGACCCGGTAAGCGCGGCGGGCGGCGATCAGCTGGACCCAGGTCTCCCGCTCGATACGCCCGGCATGCAGGTCGATGGTCGCGTTGATCAGCGGCTCGGGCATCGACGGGCAGTACCAGCCGCCCTCGACGAGGATCGCGCCCTGTGTCTCGGCCTGCTTGCCGAGCTGGTCCGCCCGGTAGTCGTAGACGGGTTTGTAGCCCATGGCCCGTGCGGGAGCTGCCACTCCTCGGGCTCGGAGTTGTTGTACGCGCGGTCGCCCGCCAGCTAGGCGGGTTCGTATCCACACCGCTGCCACACCGCACTCGGCGACCAGCCACCGATAAGCCGTGGGAACAAAGCTTCAGGTCAAATACACCTGTGATGTCCTGAATCGTTGGTGACTTCCACGTCGATCTCGCCACACATGACGGCGTTGACCAGGGACGGCCAGGGCATCGACACGGAAGACTGCGGCACCGGGGCCTCCTGATGTTGCTCGGTGATTCGAGGCCAACGAGCTGTTCAGGAGGCCCCCACTCGCATGCGCCCAGCGGTCCGCGACCACCCGATCGAGACTCCGTTCGAAGCGCAACTCGCAAGATCGAAAAGACAACAGCTGCTGAAGTCTGTCCGGCCTCGTCGACGGACGCTGGGCTGCAGGATGAAGAGATCTCAGTGTGAGAGGCGGGGATTCTGGCCACGACCCCTGATCTTGCCTCATCAACGAAGATACGCCACGAGACAGAGGTAGGCAAACAGCTCACACTACACGCATCATCGTCCTGCTGTGCGCGTTGCCGTCTGGCTCGCCATGTCCACTCTATGAGAGACTACGATGGCTCATGAGAACAATGAACGTTCCGGATAGCCCTCGCGTGAGGGCTTACGAACTGACCTGATGCTCCACCACGGGGGGGCTCGCCTCACGGGCGAGCGCAATCGGAGCGCTCACGATTGCGAGTCGTACATGAAATGGACAATCACTGTCGAAGCGTCCGGGGATGATGCCGCCGAAACGCCGGCGACGATCACAGCGATCATGCAAAGCGGTCCGGATGGGACGCCGCAGATAGTTGAGCTGACCGTTCGTGCTGCCCATGGAGGCGGGATTCCCTCGCGTGCGGCCCGGGACATCGACTTTGAGATGTTGGCCCGGGCGATCGGTGGTGCTGCCGCACCCATGCCTCCGCATCCTCAGACGGCTTCGAGTGATGCGAGAAGGGCGCCGTCGCCCACACGGGCCGAGACGCGCACCGAGCGCCCTTATCGCAAGATGCCGGATGAAGCCGAGGTGCGAGAGGTCTTTCTCCGCACTGGAAGCGTAGGCAAGGTGGCCCGGCACTACGACGTGCCCAGGTACACCGCGCAGGCGTGGGTGGACAGGCTTCGTCGTATGGGTCAGTTGGAAGATCGGAAGCCGTTCTCCTCCCGGTAGGTTCACGGTCGCACCGCTACTGAGGGCGACGTGACGAGGCGGCAGGTTCCGGGTGGAGGAGCTGGAGCCAGTGTAGTATCCGGCCGCCATCTCTACAGCTGTCCGCCCTGCGGGCGGACAGCTGTAGAGATGGCGTGGCTCCGCGTCGGCCGTGCGCTCACCGACGGAGTTGCTGGTGGCGGATGCCATACCGCATGCCTTGGCAACATAGAGTTGATCAGCTTGCTTCGGCACGTCAAAGTCGCCCGTGCCTGCGAACCCCCCGTGCACTGTCCCTCGACACAGCATGTGCGCCCGGACAAGTGTCCCGATCCCAGTCCCCGCTCTGTCCCCGGCAGAGGCTGACGTCTGAGTCTTGTGCAGGGTGCCTGGTGTGCGCACTGCCAGACACATGACTGCGCTGCTTCCGCCGAGAGTACAGTGAGACCACAGTGAGCGCTAGGTCTCTCTCATCGTCCTGGCGTTGAGAAAGGCTGTACCGTATTCACGCTCCGGGTTCGACCCTGTTCCGATCTTGAGGGTGCGCAGCGGAAGGGAACACCGTGGAAGTCACGTGGGATCAGGTACTTGCATGGCGATTGAAGCGGCAGTTCCTCGAGATGCGAGGCGGGGCGGGAGCGGAGGAGATCGTCGGGAGACTGTGCGGGGTCCAGGCGCAGGTCGCCTCAGCCGCCGAGTTGGCGCTGGGGATCAGGCAGGCCGAGCCCCGCAGTGACGCTCTCCGAAGAGGGCTTGAGGATCGTGTGCTGGTGAAGACCTGGGCCATGCGCGGAACACTCCACGCTCTACGGTCGTCGGAGGTCGCGTCCTATCTGTCGCTCATCGCTTCGGCGCGTACCTGGACCAAGCCCGTGTGGCAGCGCTCCTTCGGTGCGACGCCGAAGGACGTGGCGGCTCTGGTCGAGGCCCTCTCGACGATCCTGGACGGTGCTGTGCTCACGCGGGACGAACTCGTGGCGGCCCTGGTGTCCGACGTCCGGTTCAGCGGCATGGAAGAGCAACTGCGCTCGGGTTGGGGCGCGTTGCTCAAGCCGCTCGCCTGGCAGGGCGCGTTGTGCTACGGGCCGAGCCAGGGCGGCAGGGTCACCTTCACCCGGCCAGCGAGCCTGCTGCCCGACTGGAAGGGCCTGCCCGATCCCGATGAGGCGGCGCCGACGGTGATCGCGTCGTATCTGGGTGCCTACGGCCCGGCGACGCCCGAACTCTTCGACGCCTGGCTGTCCCGCAACAGCCTGCGGAAGACCATCCTGCGCGCGTGGTTCGCGGACATGGGGGACGCCCTGACCGAGGTCCAGGTGGAGGGGCACAGCGCCTACATCCTGTCGGAACACGCCGACGACCTCGCCGACTGCGCCCCCAGCACCTCCGTACGGCTGCTCGGCGCGTTCGACCAGTACGTCCTCGGGCCGGGAACCAAGGCCACCGAGATGCTGCCGGCCGAGCACCGCGGCAAGGTGAGCCGGGCCGCCGGGTGGATCTCCCCGGTGCTGGTGGACGGCGGGCGGATCACCGGCGTGTGGGACCTGGCGGACAACGAGGTCGTCGTGTCGCTGTTCCCCGACGCCGAGAAGCCCTCCGGCAAGGCGCTGGAGTCGGAGGTGGAGCACATCGCACGGGTCAACGGGACGAACGACCTCAAGGTGCGCTTCGCCTGATCGCCCTCGCGTGCGGCGCCGCGGGACTCCACCGCAGCGCCCCGGGCGTCACCAGGTCAGGGCGGAGAGCGGAAGATCGGGGCACTGCGCGGCCTGGGCCAGCAGCGCCAGCACCTGGTCGATCCGGGCCAGCCCCGTCTCGCGGTCCCACAGATCGGTGTTGATCTCCAGCATCACCGAGACGCCCTCCTCGCGCATGAGCGCGTGGAACGACATGTCGTAGCGGGCGGTGCCATGGGAGATCAGCTCGTAGGACGTGCGGCAGCCGGGCAGGTCGACCGGCATCCAGTCGGCGAGCTGGAGTTCGCAGGTGACCTGGTAGACGGGGTGCATGCCGGGTAGGCGCTCGGGGCGGACCGCGTCCACGATCTCGGCGAACGGCAGAGCCTGGTGCTCGTAGGCCTGCAACAGCGCGGCCCGGACCCGGTCCAGGAGCTCGGCGAAGGACGGGTCACCCGAGCAGGCGACCCGTACGGGCAGTACGTTCAGGAAGCAGCCGATCAACAGCTCCGCCCCCCGGCGCCCCCGGTTCTCGGTCGGGACGCCCACCACCAGGTCGTCCTGTCCGGTGAGGTGGTGCAGCAGGGCGACGACGGCGGAACAGAACACGGCGAACGGCGTGGTACGACGCTCCCGCGCGAGGCCGCCGAGGATCCCGGCGGCTTCGAGCGGGGCACGTCGCTCGAGGAATTCGCCGGTGAAGGTCGCCCGGTCGGGACGCGCCCGGTCGGTGGGCAGGGCCAGACGCGGTGCGTTCGCCAGCTTCCGCCTCCAGAAGCGGCGCAGTCGCTCGCCCTCGGCTCCGGTGAGCATGTCCTGTTCGGCACGGACCAGGTCGGCGAAGCCGAGCGTCAAGGGGGCCAGGGAGGCCGGCCGGGATTCGGCACGCGCCCGGTAGAACTCGGACATCTCCCGCATGAACACCGTCATCGACACTTCGTCGGTGACCAGATGGTGGAAGAGCAGGTGCAGGACGTGCCGGTCCTCCGCCAGGCGCACCAGCCGGGCGCGCAGCAGCGGGCCCCGGGTGATGTCGAAGCCGAAGTAGGCGGTCTCCTGTTCTAGGGCCCGCGCCCGACGGTCCCGTTCCGCTCCGGGGAGTTCGCAGAGGTCCACCAGGGGGACATCGAAGTCCCGGTGGTCGGCGATGCGCTGCACCGGCTCGCCGTCCACCTCGACGAACGTGCCGCGCAGCCCGGCCTGACGGGCGACGACGTCGGCGACCGCGGCACGCAGCGCCAATGGGTCCAGAGGCCCGTCGATGCGCAGGAGGAGGGGGATCGTGTGGGTGAGCGCCCCCGGGTTCGCCTGTTCGGCGAGCCACAGTTGCCGTTGCGCGGCCAGCAACGGGATCAGGGCGTCCTCGCCGGGCGGCGGGGCCGCCATGGGGGCGGGGCCCGCATCGTCGGCCTCGGTGGCGGCGGCGACCAGGGCGAGGAGTTCGTCGAGATGAGGGTGAAGGCGGCGCAGCTCGGCGGCGAGGAGGGCGCACGTCGGGTTCTCGAACAGCGTGCGGACGCGCACCCTGACGCCCAGGGTCTCGTCCAACTCAGCGATCAGGCGCATCGCGACCATCGAATAGCCGCCGAGCTCGATGAAATCGTCGTCGGCGTGCACGAGCGGACGCTCCAGCACGTGGGCCCACAGCTCGCACATCAGTGAGACCAGGGGATCGTCGGTGGTGGTGGCGTCGTCCTCGACGTCCCCGGCCGTGCCTTGCCGGGTGAAGGACACCCCGTCGACGATCTCCAGGCGGCCGAGGGGGTTCCAGCGGGCGGTCAGCGGTGTCGCGGCCGAGTCCACGTACAGCCTGCCCGGCGCGTACGGCGACAGCGCGGTGCCGCCCCCCGGGGCCCCGCCGACCTGGAAGTCCACCGGAGCACCACCCCTCAGAACCGGCCAGACCACGGGTCCACCGGTGCAGTCGGCGACCAGCAGCGGGCCGTCGGGCGGCTGGAAGAGCCGGAGGGCCTGCCGTGTCCCGTCGGCCGTCCAACGTGCCAGATCATCGGCGGCGACGCAGGCGTCGGTGATGAGGGTTCGGGCGGTGGCCCGCCCGACGTACGCGCCGAACAACTCGGCCGGTACCAGGGCCATGGTGGCGGGGAGGTCCGGCGAGTCCACGGAGTCCGCGGTCACGACGTGTGCCCGGGCCTGCTGGGCGGCGTTGCGGACGGCGCCGGCGTGGGCGGCTTCCGGATGGAGCAGGAGCGTGTCGGCGTCGGACAGGCCCAGGGCCTCCGCGAGTTTCGGGGAGGGCCCCGCCCCGTCCGGCGGCCCGGTGAGCGGAAGGGCCGACACGGGCAGACCCGGTTCGCCGAGCCATGCCGTGAGCACCCGCGCGTAGTCCTCGACGAGGGCGGTGATGCCGTGGTCGGTGTAGAGCCGGGTGTCGTACTCGACCCAGACCCGCAGCCCGTCGTCCGATGTGCCGACCTCGAAGACGGTGTCGAACCGGCCGCGCTCGCGCGGAACCTCCAGCGCCGACGTCGACAGGCCGCAGAAGGCCAGACCGCCCACCGGGTCCACAACGGGGAGGAAGAGGTGCTGGACGACCGTGGTACGGCTGGGGTCGCGTTTCGCCCCGGCCACCTCGACGATCCTGCTCAGCGGCAGACGGGCATGGTCGACGGCCTCCGCGACGGCTCGCGTGCAGCGGGCCGTGAGCTCGGCGAAGGCGGGGTCGCCCGCCACCCCGACCCGCAGCGGTACGGTGTTCGAGAACTGGCCCACCAGGCGCTCGACCTGGGGAACGGACCGGTTCGCGGCGAGCACCCCGACAACGAGGTCATCGGCTCCCGTCGAACGGGTGACCAGCGCGGCGAAGGCGGCGAGGCAGACCGCGTAGGGTGTGGTGCGCTGCTCCCGGGCGAAGCCGGCAAGGGTGGATCCGACGGTGGCCGGGAAGTCGAACGCGCGGCGTCGGCCCTGTGTCCCCTTCACCGGCGGCCTCGGCCTGTCGAGCCGCAGGTCGAGCGCCGCCGGCGCGTCCCGCAGGCTCTCGCGCCAGAACGGCGCGTCCGCCCGCAAGGCCGCGGGCAGCAGTGTGTCGCGCTCCCAGATCGCGAAGTCGCCGTATTGCAGGGCGGGTCGGGGCACGGGGGAGGGGGCGCCGCGCAGAGCGGCCAGATAGTCGTCGCTGATCTCGGACAGGACGGCCCGCACGGCGGTGGCGTCGGCGACGAGGTGGTGGACGGCCAGCGCGAAGACGTGGTCGCCGGCGCCGACGCGCACCACGAGGAAGCGGATCGGTGGACCGGAGACCGGGTCGGAGCCCTCCTCCGCGAACTCGCGCACCAGGTCGATCGCGTGGGCGAGCGACTCCGCGGCGAAACTCCCGTCCACCCCCGTGTCCGACCCCCCGACCCAGGCGAGTGGTGGGTCGGCGGGCGCGGGATGAACGCGCATCACGGGCTCACCGTGGTGGTCGGCGAAGGCGGTGCGCAGAATCTCGTGCCGTGCCAGCACCGCGCGAACGGCATGGGCGAGTGCCGTCCGGTCGAGGGGGCCGCGGAGGCGCAGGGCCACGCATTCGGTCAGGAACCCGTCCGTGTGACCGTGCTCTCCCGCGGTCCAGAAGTGCTCTTGGATGGGTGCCAGCGGGATGTAGTCTCGCGAAGAATACACAGGGACACGATATCGTGTTTTGGGCCGACGTCAGCGGAGCGGTTACCTCCTGAGGCTCTCCGGACGGCTGCCGGGCCGTCCCGGCCGACCTGTGCATGAGCCCAAGTTCCTTGCAACAGAAGGCACTCACGGCACTTCGCGAAACCGTCGCGAAGCGGAGGGGAGGCTGCTATCGTCTCCCGGTGCCGACAGTTGTTGACTCTACGACATGGTGTCGTGTTTCGGAGTGATGCATATGGGTCCGCGCGGGGCCGCCGAACAGTCCGTCGCCGACGATCCAAGCGCCCCGGCGAAGCCGAGGTCGATACTCTTCCGCAACCGGAACTTCGCGCTGCTGTGGTCCGGGGAGTCGATCAGCCTGCTCGGCAGCGAGGTCAGCGTTATCGCTCTGCCCTCGCTCGCCGTGCTCGTCTTCGGCGAGGGCGCTCTGGGCGTCGGTGCGCTGGTGGCACTCCAGTGGATCCCGTACGTGCTGCTGGGACCACTGATGGGCGTGTTCACCGACCGGCTGCGCCGTAAGCCGCTGATGCAGGTGGCGAACGTGGCCCGATTCGTCATCCTGGGCTCCCTGCCGCTGGCCGCCGCCCTGAACCACCTCACCGTGGCGCACCTGTACGCGGCGGCGCTACTCAAGGGCGTCTTCGACGTCGTCTTCCAACTCGCCTACCAGGCGTACCTGCCGCAGCTCCTCGCACGTGAGGACCTGATCGACGGCAACGCCAAGACCCAGCTCAGCCGCTCCACGGCGCTGGTCCTCGGCCGGTCCTTCGGCGGCGGCCTGGTCAGCTGGCTCGGCGCGGCCCGGGCCATCACCGCGGATGCGGTCTCGTATCTGGTCTCCAGCCTCGCCCTCGCGTTCGTGCGCCACCAGGAGCCCCAGCCCCGGCCCGCCCAGCGCGGTGTCGCGGCGACCGTGCGGGACCTCAAGGGCGGCATCGCGCTCACCTTCGGCAACCGCCTGCTGCGCTCCCTGACCCTGATGGCCACGTTCGGCAACATGGCCGTTTCGCTGACCCTGGCGATGATCATCGTCTTCGCCTACGACGACCTGGGCTTCTCCGGCGGCCGGATCGGTCTCGCCCTGGGCGTGGGCGCAGTCACCACCGTCGTCGGGGCGGTGCTGTCCCGCCGGATCAACGAGCGGCTGGGCATGGGACGCACCCTGATCCTGACCCACGCTCTGCTGGGACTGGCGTTCGTGCTGCTGCCGGTCGCGTCCTCGGCCGGCAAGGGCCTCGCCTTCGTCGTCATCGTCGTGTCCCAGGCCATCTCGTCCTTCACCACACCCGTCGCCAACGTCAGCATCATGACCATGATCCAGAAGGCGACGCCACCCCAGGCGATGGGCCGCGTCGGCGGTGTCTCCCTGCCGCTGGTATGGGGAGCGAACGCCGTGGGCCCGCTCCTGGGCAGCGCGGTCGCGGCGCTGGCCTCGGTGCGCCTCACGTTCTTCTTCGCGGCCGTGCTGGCCTGGTGCGCGGTCGTCTGGATTCTCCTCGGCTCGGTGCAGCGGATCACCGACGACGTCCCGGAGGAGCTCCGCGTGCCCGCGTAGGGGCCCGTCATCCACCTTCCCGAGCCGACGGTCCGGGCCGTCCGTGGAGCGGCCGGAGCGGGCGACGGACGACGATCGACCGGAGGAACACGTTCCATGGGCATCCCCGATGACGCCACGTTGCCGGAAATCGTCCAGAACCATGCTCGGACCAGGCCCGACGCCCTGGCGATCGAGCGCGGCCAGGTACGCCTGACGTACGGGGAGCTCAACCGGGAGGCGAACCGGCTGGCACGGACCCTGGCCGCCCGGGAGGTGAGCCGGGGCGCGGTGGTCGGCATCCACCTGGGACGGTCCATCGAATGGGTGGTCGCCATGCTGGCGACGCTCAAGGCGGGCGCGGTCGTCATGACGCTGGACCCCAAGGCACCGGCGGAGCGGGCGCTGCGCGCGGTGCGCGCCGCCGAGCCCGCCGCCGTCGTCACGGATGCCGACGGCGAGCCGGCGGCGTCGGCGTACTCGGTGCCGGTGGTCGTGGTGGGCGACGGCTGCCGGACGACCGCGGCGCAACCGGAGCCCCGGGACACGGCCCTTCCGGGCCGGCCCGAGGACGCCGATCCGGACATCCCCTTCTTCCCCGACGACCTCGCTTACGCGGTCCACACCTCCGGCTCGTCCGGCAAGCCCAAGATCGTGATCGCCCAGCACCGCTGGCTCACCGGGGGCGCCTCGCCGGGCTCCGCGCTCAACCGCACCACGTCGGCGGACCGGGGCGCCTGGCTCGGACCGGCCGGCGCCGGCATAGCCATTCACGAGGTGTGCGGGCTGCTGTGGCGGGGCGCCAGCATCCACATCGCGGAACAGGACGTGATCACCTCGCCCCCGGCCCTTCGCGACTGGCTGGTCGCGAACCGGATCACCCAGGCGTTCGTGATCACGCCGCTCGGGGAGATGCTCCAGGCGCTGCCCTGGCCGGAGGACTGCACCCTGCGCCTGATGACGCTCGGCGGCGCCAAGCTGAACCGGTGGGCGCCGGCGGACCTGCCCTTCGAGGTCGCCGTCTCCTACGGCTCGCTGGAGGCGTTCCAGATAGCGAACACACTGCACCCGTGGGAAGCGCGATGCACGCCCGCCACGGCCACCGCCGCGGACGGTGCGGCGCCGCCGCCCGTCGGGCGACCGCTGCCGGACGTGCGGGTCCACGTGCTGGAGGACGACCTGACGGAGGTGTCAGCCGGCGCCCTGGGCGAGCTGTGGATCGACTCGCCCGCGCTCTGTCTCGGCTACCTCGGGGACCCCGCCCTGACCGCCTCCCGGTTCCGCCCCAACCCCTTCGGCGCACCGGCCAGTCGTCTGTACCGGTCGGGGGACGCCGGCCGGTACCGGCAGGACGGGGTACTCGAACACCACGGGCGTATCGACGACGTCGTCAAGATCCGCGGCCACCGGGTGGAGCTGGGTGAGGTCGAGTGGGTGCTCGGCAGCCACCCGAAGGTGGCGCAGGCCTGCGTCGTCACCGTGCAGGACGGCGACCGGTCGCAGCTCGTGGCCTGCTACGTCACCGGCGAGCCGCCGTCCGCGAACGCGTCCCTGGCCGTCGAGCTGCGCGCCCATGTCGCGCGGAGACTGCCGGACTTCATGGTTCCGATCGCCTATGTACGGATGGACCGGCTGCCGGTGAACACCTCGGACAAGGTCGACCGGCTCGCACTGCCGCCGGCCGACTGGCGGGACTGGCGGCCGGCCCAGCCCTACCGGGAGCCTCGGGGCGACACGGAGGTCCGTCTCGCGAAGCTGTTCTCCGAGTTGCTCTCGGTCGAGCGGGTCGGGGCCGACGACAACTTCTTCGAGCTCGGCGGGGACTCGCTGCTGGCCGCGCGGTTGCGCTCGGCCGTCGAGGAGGCGTTCGGCGTCACGGTCGCCCTGTCGACCGTGATGACCGCCGGGACGCCGGCCGAGCTGGCCGGGCACGTGGCGTCCACAAGCCGGGAGCCGGCCGGGTTCGACGCGCTGCCACCGATCGTTCCGCGCGACCGTTCCTGACCGCGTGTCACGGCGAGGGGGAGAGAACATGACGACACTACCGCAGGACGTCATCACGCGGCTCACCGAGGCCTTCGACTTCCACGACCCGGAGTACACACCTCAGACGGCCGAGCACGTCAACGCGGCGCTCCGGGAGAAGGCACCGGTGGCCTACTCGCCGGCTCACGGCGGCATGTGGGTGCTGTCCCGGTACGAGCACGTACGGGAGGCTCTCCGGGACCACGAGACCTTCAGCTCGGGATCCGGCGTGCACTTTCCGCGCGCGGCGGACATGCCGAAGTTCTCCCCCATCGACTACGACCCGCCCGAGCACGGGGCGATCCGCAGGCTGATGGCGCCACCGGTGGACCGGGACGCGGTGGTCCGCCTGGAGCCGGCGGTCGCCCGGCTGGCCGCGGACCTGGTGACGCCGATCGTCCGCCGGGGCCACGGCGACTTCGTCGCGGAGCTGTCCCGGCCGTTCGCCATCGGCACCCTCGCACTCGCCATCGGTCTGTCGGAGAAGGCACAGCAGGAGATCCGCGAACTGACCGCCACCATGTGGCGTCGCATGGCGAAGGACGGGGACTCGTCGGCCTTCTGGCCCGCCTACCGCGACCTGCTGTCCGGGGAGATCGAGCGGGCACGGCGGGAGCCGGGGGACTACTACCTGTCGTGGCTGGTGAAGGCGCGGATCGACGGCGAGCCGGTCTCCGACGAACTGCTGTACTCCGTCATCGTCTCGTACTGCGTCGCCGGCCACGACAACACCATGAACACCATCAGCCGCATCCTGTGGCATCTGGCGGGCGATCCGGCGCTGCAGCACCGGATCAAGGCGGAACCCGGCCTCGCGGCCCAGGTCGCTGAGGAGACGCTGCGCAGGTGGTGCCCGACCGACCGGTTCACCCGCGTCACCACACGCGACGTGACCGTCGACGGTGTCACCATCCCGAAGGGGGCCCGGGTGGTCCTGCTCTTCGACGCCGCGAACCGCGACCCCGACGTGTTCCCCGACCCGGACTCCTTCCGCCCCGACCGCGACACCGCCCACCGGCACCTGAGCTTCGGCAACGGCCTGCACCACTGCCTCGGAGCGCGGCTGGCGCGCGCCGAGTTCAAGGCCGTCCTCGGCGAACTCGCCCGGTATCCCGAGTACCGGCTGACCGAAGAGCCCCGGCTCTCATTCGAGAACGGGCGGCACATCATGTTCGACCGTATCCCGGTCCGCTTCGAGCGATCAGGGGCGACGGCCGGGAAGGCGGAGGACTGAGCCGTGGAGGACCGTTCGACCGGGGTGCCGGACACCGGCACCCCTTCGCTGGAACCGCTGGTCACGCTGGCCTCCGGGCTGTGGCGCTCGCAGACCCTAGTGGCGGCCGAAGCCCTCGGCCTGTTCACCTTCCTCCACCAGGAGGAAGGGGCGACCGTGCACGAGACGGCCAAGGGGCTCGGCATCCCCGAGCGGCCCGCGGAGATGCTGCTGACCGCGTCGGCCGCCCTTGGGCTGCTGCGCAAGGACGGTGACCGCTACGTCAACAGCCCCATGTCCGACGCCTATCTGGTGCGCGGCAGGCCGTACTACTTCGGCGACTACATCCGCATGCTGCGGGAGTACGTCTACCCCGGATGGATGCGGATCACCGAGGCCGTCCGGACCGACCGGCCCACCAGGCCGACCCCGCAACCGGACAAGGGCATCTTCGACGAGGACAACCGCCCTGCCCTCTTCTGGGACGGGCTCTACCCGGTGTCCGCGCTCACCGCCCAGGCCCTGGCCAGGGCGGTCGACCTGGACGGCGCCAGGCTGCTGGACGTCGGTGGTGGCGGCGGTGCCTTCACCGTCGAGCTGTGCCGCCACCACCCGCGGCTGCGGGCCACCGTCTTCGACCTGCCGCACGTGTGCGCGCTCACAACCGACCGAATCGCCGAGGCGGGCCTGGCGGACCGGATCTCGGTGCACCCCGGCGACTTCTTCGCCCCGCAGGACCTGCCCGAGGGCCACGACACGGTCCTGCTGTCCATGATCCTGCACGACTGGGACGAGACACAGGGCCGTGGGCTGCTGGCCAAGTGCTTCCAGGCGCTGCCCGCGGGCGGCAGGATCGTGATCAGCGAACTGCTCGTCGACGACGACAAGGCGGGACCGCCGGACGCCGCCCTGATGAGCCTGAACATGCTGGTCGGCACCCCTGGACGCAACTACACGGCCGCGGAGTACACCCACTGGCTGCGCGCCGCCGGCTTCCAGGGCGGACACACCGTGCGGTTCCGGGCACCGGCGGCGAACGGCGCCGTGGTCGCCCACAAGCCATGACGCGAGAGGGGCGACGCCTGTGACGACCCGGGGGAAGTGGCTGCTCAGGGAGCCCTCGCCGGACACGCCGTACCGTCTGTTCTGCCTTCCCTACTCCGGCTGCGGCGCCTCGATGTTCCGCGAGTGGCCCGAGCGGATCGGTCCGGTGGAGGTCCTGCCGGTGCAGCTTCCCTGGCGCGAGAACCGGATGCGCGATCCGCACTTCCGGACCTACGAGCGACTGGCCACCGAACTCGTGGACTCGCTGGCCGACCATCTCGACCGTCCCTACGGCGTGTTCGGGCACTGCGGTGGCGCGTTGCCCGCCTTCGAGACCGTGCTGCGGATCGACGAGCGTGGACTGCGTCCGCCTGCGGGCTGCTTCGTCTCCTCGCAGGTCGCCCCGCAGGACGGTCCCTACGGCCGGTTCCTCGGGATGACGGGAGAGGAACTGCGGGCCGAACTGAAGGGCCTGCTCGCGGAACTCGGCTCTTCCAGCCCCGCGCCCGACATACTCGACCTGCTCCTGGAGATCCTGCAGGCCGATCTGGACGCGAACCGCGCCTATCGCAGGGAGCGGCCGGTGCGGGTGTCCTGCCCGATCACCGTCATCGGGTGGGACGAGGACACCGAGGTCCCGCACGGCCTCATGACCGGCTGGAGCGCGTGGGGCGAGGCCCGCAAGCGCGTGCTGTCCGGGACGCACTACACCTTCCTGCACCTGCCGGACGCCCTGCAGGACCTGCTGATCGCGGACATCACCGAAGCCTGACCGGGTCGTGTCGGCGGGGGCCGGCCGGGCGGGGTGTGGGGTGGTGGTGTCAGCGGAAGCCGGTCAGGCCGGGGGCCGCCGCGTGTGGCGCCGCCCTGTGCCAGAGCGAGGCGGGGGCGCCCATGCGGGCTGCCTCCACCGACGCCAACCGGTAGGCGGTGGCCGCGGTGGAGTGCGCCAGCATCCCGCGCACACCGTGGAGTTGCAGTGCCTTCCGGGTGCACAGCAGGGCGTGCTCCGCGGCGACGGCCAGCAGACGTGCGGCGTCGGCCGGGTTCTCCCGCCCCTGGTCGTGGTGCCAGGCGACCTCGTGCAGCAGCAGACGCCAGCCGTCCGCCTCACCGACGAGCCGGGCCAGGCCGTGCGACACGGTCTGCAGGTTCACCAGCGGACTGCCGTACTGCACCCGTCGGTTGACGTGCGAGCGGGCCACGGCGAGTGCCCGGTCGGCAAGGCCGAGGAGGACCGCCGCCTGACGGACCCGGGCGGCGTCCAGTGCCCGGCTCCACCGCTCGGCGGCCAGGTCAAGGGCCTCGGCCCGGGCGCCGCTGAAGTGCAACCGCACGGTGGGCAGCCTCAGTTGGGAGCCGGTCTCGACGCCGCAGGTGGCGGTGTCCGGGGTCACCACGTACGGGCGGGTGGTGCCGTCGTGCGCCGTGGCGCGGGCGACCACGAGACCGAAGTCGCCGACCGGCAGGTGCTCGCTGTCGCCCCAGAGCCGGTCCTCCGCGTCGACCCGCAGCCCGGTGCCGGTGTGCACGCCGACGGTCGCGGCGTGCCGCTGCCCCTTGAGCACCTCACCGAGGAGCGGTTCCGCGACGCCCGTCTCCTCCAGCAGTTCGAGGACGAGCACCGTCTCGCGGTAGGCGCCGAGCGGCTCGAGCCCGTGACCGAGCCGGGAGTTGACCACGATGTCGGCACTCAGCCCCAGTCCGAGGCCGCCCAGGGACTGCGGAGCAGCGAGTCCGGGAACGCCGAGCGCGGCGAGTTCGGCGTACACGTCGCCCGTCCTCGTCAGCGCGGTGTCCACGGCTGCGGCGAGCCGGGCCTGGAGCGGGTCGATGCGCAGATCCATGCTCACCCTTCGGTCCGAGTGTCGTCCAGCAGCCGGGCACCGGCGACGATGTCGAGCAGCACCTCGGAGGCGCCGCCCGAGATGGTCATGCCGGGTGCCTCCCGGTAGGCCGCCTCCAGCACCGGGTCGTCCGTGCCCGGCTCCGGCTCCAGCAGGTCCAGTCCCAGCGTTTCGAACGCCCACCACGCGATCCCCTGTGCGGTCTCGCTGCAGTGCCACTTGGCGAGGGACGCCTGTGCGATGTCCGACTGGCCCTCATGCAGACTCTGCAGGGCCCGGCAGGTCAGCAGCTTGCTGGCGTCGAGCCTTGCCTGGTGCCTCGCGAGCCCGGCGAGTTCGCTTCGGGTCGGCTGCCGGCCGCCCGCGACGAGCCGGCCGGCGGCGAGTTCGAGCCAATGGCGGGCGCGGACGTAGTAGTCGAGCCCGTTCCGTTCCGCCGCGAACATCCGTGTGATCAGCGACCAGCCGGCGCCGACCGAGCCGAACACGGCGTCCTTCCCCACGCGCACCTGCGAGAGGCGGATGTCGTGGAACTGCTCGTCGGCCAGGCTCGGAAGGTGACGGACCGAGACGCCCGGGGTGTCCAGCGGCACCAGGAAGAGGGTGATCCCCTCGTAGCGGCTGTTCCCGCTGTCCGTGCGCACCGCGCACAGGGCGACGTCGGCGTAGGCGCTCTTGAGGTTGTAGGTCTTGCGGCCCTCGATGACCCATCCCGAGCCGTCGGCCGCCGGTGTGGCATGCGTGGTGACGCTCGCCAGGTCGGACCCGTGCTCGGGTTCGGTGAACAGGATGCACGTCGTCAGGTCCCCGGAGGCCAGCCGCGGCAGCAGCGAGCGCTTCTGCTCCTCCGTGCCCGCCTGCAGGATCAGCGAGCCGACTATCTGCACAGAGATGTAGTACAGACTCTGTGGTATTCCGTGGCTCACCATCCGTTCCAGGAGCACCACGGTCGCGGTGAAGTCCGCGTCCCGGCCACCGTACTGGAGCGGCCAGGAGGGGGCCAGCACACCCGCCTGGCCCAGATGACGGTAGAGGTCACGGACGTCTCCGTCCATGTGGTCGGCTCGGCGGCGCACCGTTTGGAGGAGCCGATGCGTCTCCGGAGCGGAGAACAGGGCGTTCACCTCTTGCTCGAACGCGACCGTGGATTCCGGCACTTCGAAGTGCATGCGCGATCCTCGTCAGTCCAGTCGCAAGCGCCAATGTAGAGTGTTACCGTGCAGACTCGGTGAGGACTTTATAGTATCTCGGCGCTTTCAGGGCGGAAGTATGAGTCGACAAAGTGAACTGCTCCGCCGGCTGCGTCGGCTGCCGGCGGAGCGCAGGGAAGAGTTTCTCGCCCAGCTCGACGGTGTCACCCAGGGCACCCGGTCGGCGCCGCTGTCCTGTCGTCAGGAACAGCTCTGGCTGTTCGACCGGGTGGCGCCGAGCGGCAAGGCGTACGGCCTGGGCTTCGTGCTGACGCTGACCGGCCCGTTGGACGCCGCGGCTCTGGAGGAGGCGGTGAACGACGTCGTCGCACGGCATGCCCTGCTGCGGTCGGTGTTCCCGCACGAGCACGAGACGGGCGCCCAGGTGGTGCAGTCCCCGCCCCGCGTGCGGCTGCCGGTGGAGGAGCCTTCGGAGCCGGAGCCGGACGGACCCGTCCGTCAGGTCGTCTACGCCGAGTTGGGCAGGGGATTCGACGTCAACGCCGACCTGATGGTGCGGTTCCGGCTGCTGCGGCGCTCGGAGCGGGAACACCGGCTCGTGGTGGTGACCCACTACCTGGTCATGGACCCGCGCTCGATCGACGTGCTGTGCGCCGACCTCGCCGTCGCCTACCGGGCACGGTGCGCGGGGGGGGCCCCCGAGTTCGGCACACCCGCGGTGCACTTCGGTGACTACGCAACCTGGCAGCGCGAGTGGAGCCGGGGCGACGACGCCGACCGCATGGCCGAGTACTGGCAGCGCACGCTGGCCGGCTGGGAGGACACGGCGTTCCCCACCGACCTGCCGCGGCCCAGGCTGCTGGCCCTGGACGCCGAAGTGGTGCGCGAGCCGTTGTCCGCGCGATCGGCCGAGCGGGTGCGGGAAGTCGCCCGCGACCTGGACGTGAGCCTGGAGGACGTGCTGCTCGCCGCCTACGTCGCCACAGTGGCCCGGCACACCGCCACCACCGACGTGGTGATCGGCGTGCCGCACGACGTCCTCGGGCCGTTCCCTCCGGACGCCCTCATCGGTGACTGCGGCAACCTCCTTCCGCTGCGCGCCGAGGTGGACACCGGGGCGTCCTTCGCCGACCTGGTGCACACGGTGTCCCGCCGGCGCACGGAGGCCGAACAGCACGGCGATCTCCCCTTCAAGCTCGTGCTGGAGCGCCTCGGCGTCGAACCCGACCCCAGCCGGCTGCCGCTCGCCCAGCTCGGGTTCACCGCCGCACCCAGGGCCGCGAAGCCGGTGCGGGCGGGCGACCTGCTGATCGTCGCCGAACAGGTGGACACAGGCGTCGGCACCTTCGAGCTCTCCCTGGAGGCCACACTCGACGGACCCGCGCCGACGGTCGCCGTGCGGTACGCGGTCGCGCTCTACCGCGAGGCGACCGCCCGGCGGATCGCCCAGCGCTTCCTGCGGCTGCTCGAGGGCGGCTGCCGCGCCCCGGAACGGCCCGTCACCGCCCTGCCGTTCGGTGAGCCGGGCGCGCAGGACCGCATCCTCGGCGAGTGGAACAAGCCGATCGGCTCCTGCCCCGGCGACACCGTCCACGGGCTCTTCGAGCGGGTCGCCCGCGCGTACCCCGACCGAGTCGCGGTGGCCTCCCGCAAGGGCCGGACCACGTACGCCGAACTGGACGCCTGGGCCAACCGCATAGCCCGTGGCCTGCTCAGCCAGGGGGTCCGGCCCGACGCGCGGGTGCTTGTCATGCTGGAGCGCGGGCCGGCGCTGATCGCGGCGATGCTCGGCGTGCTGAAGGCCGGGGCCGCCTACGTGCCCGTGGACCTGAACCTGCCCGAGGAGCGCGTCAACGCCATCGCCGAGGACTGCGGGGCAGACTTGGCACTGGTGTCACCGGGATCCCCCCGGCCCGCCACCGAGGGCGTACGCACCATGGACGTCGAGGAGGACGTCACCGGCCTGCCCGGCACCGCCGTGGACGCGTGGGCCGTTCCCGAGTCGCTCGCCTACGTCATCTACACCTCCGGGTCCACCGGACGCCCCAAAGGGGTGCTCATCGAGCACCGCAACATCAGCAACTTCATCAGGGTGGTCGGAGAGATGTTCGGGCTCGGCCCGGACGACCGCATCCTGCAGTTCGCGTCTCCGGGATTCGACGTATCGGTGTTCGAGGTCTTCGGCGCGCTGCTGTCCGGAGCCCGCCTGTACGTCGTCGACGAGGAGGAACGCAGGTCCATCGACGCCCTGGACGAACTGCTGGTGGAGCAGCGGATCACGGTCGTCGACCTGCCGCCGGCGATCATGGAACTGCTCGAGCCCGAGAGGTACGAGGACCTGCGGGTGGCCTTCGTCGGCGGGGAGGCGTTCACCGGTGAGCTCACCACCCGCTGGGCGCGGGGACGCGCCTTCTACAACGGGTACGGCCCGACCGAGACCACGGTGACGGTGGTGGCCAGGAAATGCGAGGGGCAGTGGACGTCGTCGCCGCCCATCGGCCGGGCGATGGCGAACCACCGCGCGTACGTCCTCGACGCGGACCTGGGGCTTCAGCCACCGGGCGCGGTGGGCGAACTCGCCGTCGCCGGGCTCGGCGTCGGACGCGGGTATCTGGGCCGGCCCGACCTCGGCGCCGAGCGGTTCCGCCCCGACCCGTACGGCCCGCCGGGCTCGCGCATGTACCTGACGGGTGACCTGGCGGTCTGGGACGACGACGGCGACCTGCGCTTCCTCGGCCGGATCGACCGTCAGGTCAAGGTCAGGGGCGTGCGGATCGAACTGGGGGACGTGGAGGCCGCGTTGCAGGCCGTCGCGGGGGTGGCCCGCGCGGTCGCCGACGTCGCCGTGGATCCCCGTCTGGGTACGCTGCTGATCGCCTACGTCGTCGCCGAAGACGGTGTCGACCTGCAACTGGACGCGGTACGAGCCGCGGTCGGCACCCGGCTGCCGCCGACCATGGTGCCCAACGTGCTGGTGCCGCTGGACGAGGTGCCGCTGACCCGGAGCGGCAAGGTCGACCGGCGGGCGTTGCCGGCCGTGGAGTTCGCCGGCGTGGAGGACGAGGCGGACGTCGACGACGAACACAGCACGTCCACGGAGCGCCTGGTGCGCGGGGAGGTGTTCGCGCCGCTGCTGGGAGTGCGCATCGGCAACGCCGCCAACTTCTTCGCGGCCGGGGGAACCAGCCTGCAGGCGATCCGCATCGCCTCGCGGGTCAAGGCCGTCTTCGGGGTCGACGTGCCGATCGCGGACTTCTTCGCCGATCCCACGGTCGGCGGACTCGCCCGTCTGGTCGACGAGGCCACCGAACGCGACCGGGAGCGCCGGGGCGCTCTCGCCAAGGCCCTGGACCTGGTGGAGGGACGCACCGACGAGGAGATCGGCGAACTCGCCCGGCTTCTTGAGGCGAGCGAGGGGGACGGGTGACGATGTCGGTGACCGGCACGCACGGCACACCTGCCGGCCCGGCCGCGTTCTCGGCGGAATCCCGGTGGATCAGGAGGGCGGCCCGGCCGTCCGCCGCGCTGCGGCTGGTCTGCCTGCCGTTCGCGGGCGGTGGCGCGTCGGTGTTCGCGGGCCTGCCCGGACTGCTGCCGGAGTCGGTGGAAGTCGCCGTGCAGCCGCCCGGCCGCGAGGACCGCTCCCGGGAGGACGCGCCCGGCGATCTCGGCGCACTGGTCCGGGCCTGCGCCGTGGCACTGCGCCCGTACTGCACGGTGCCCTACGTCCTGTACGGGCACTGCGCGGGCGCCCTGCTCGCCTATGAGGTCGCACAGACCATGGGCGAGCGGTTCGGCCTATGGCCCCGGATGCTGGTGGCCGGCGCGCAGCCCGCCCCGCATCTTCCCCCGTCCGGGCCGGTGCTGCACGGACTGCCGGATGCCGAACTCCTCGGCGTCGTCCGGGCCAGGGGCGGCATCCCCGACGCGCTGCTGGACAACCCCGCCTTCCTCGAGTTCCTGCTGCCCGTCCTGCGTGCCGACTTCAGGCTGTGGGAGCGCTACGAGTACCACCCCCGTCCGCCGCTGCCGGTGCCGGTCACGACCCTGCGCGGCCGGGACGACCAGCTCGTCGGGCCGCAGGACGCGCAGGCGTGGCGGGAGCACACCTCGGTGGGCGTCTCGGACCGGTTCGTGGACGGCGGCCACTACTTCATCAAGGACATGTCCCTGGACGCCGCACGCACCCTGGCGGAGGTCCTGCTCACGGACTGAGCGGCGACGGAGGAGAAAGAGGGCGTACATGACCGACAGCGGGGATCTGGCGAGGATCGACCGGGCCGCGGCCGGCGTCGAGGGGGTACGCGAGGCGGTCACCGTCATCGACCGCAGACTGCGGGCGCACAACGGTCCGGACGAGGGCCCGGTCACGGCCCGCCCGCCGGGGACGCCGATCACGGGAGGGCGGCCGGCGCTGGTGCGCGGCCCGGAACCGGCCGTCCCGTCCGGGGCCCCGCGGACCATCGGTGAGGCCCTCCTGCAGGCCGCGTCGCTGGCACCCGGCCGAGGACTCACGTATGTGCTCCCCGACGGCAGCACCGACCGGCAGACCTACCCGGAACTGGTGGGCGAGGCGCTGCGAGCGCTCACGGGACTGCGGGCGCTTGGGCTCGAGCCGGGCGATTCGGTCCTGATGCAGTGTGGGGACAGCCGGACGTTCGTCACCGGGTTCTGGGCGTGCGTCCTGGGCGGCTTCGTCCCCACGCCGGTCGGGGCCGCCCCCGACTACCGCACGGAGAACGCCGTCGTCCGCAAGCTGCGCGCCGCATGGGAGCTGCTGGACCACCCGGTGGTGCTGACCGACACCGAACTCCACGACCGGGTGGCCGGTCTCGCCCCGCTGTGGAAGGCGGAAGGACGGCTGCGCGTCGCCTGCCTGCCCGAGACGGCCTCGGCGCGGGAGCCGGCCGAGCCGTTCGTCGCGACACCGGACCACCCCGTGGTCAATCTGCTGACCTCGGGCAGTACGGGGTCACCCAAGTGTGTGCGGCACGTCCACCGCACGATCGTCGCCCGCACCCACGCCGCCATCGCCGCCAACGGCTTCACGCAGGACGACGTCTCGCTGAACTGGATGCCGCTGGACCACGTCGGCGGCATGGTGATGTGCAACGTGCGCGATGTGTTCCTGCGCTGCGAACACGTCAACGCCCGTACCGAGAGCATGATCCGGCGCCCGCTGAACTGGCTGGACTGGATCCATCGCTTCCGCGCCACCACCACATGGGCGCCGAACTTCGCCTTCGCGCTCGTTCTGAAGCACCGCGAGGAGATCGCGGCCGGTCGGTGGGACCTCTCCAGCATGCGCAACATCTGCAACGCGGGTGAGGCGGTCGTGGCCCGGACGGCGTTCGCCTTCGTGGAGGCGCTCGCCCCGCACGGCCTGCCGGCCGACGCCATGGTGCCGTGCTGGGGCATGTCCGAGACCTCCTCCGGCGTCACCTACGGGCGGCTCGACACCCGTGACCGGTCGGTGGGCACCGTCACCCTCGACTCCGGGTCACTCGACGGACGGCTGGTCCGGACGGTGCCCGACACACCGGGTGCGGTGACGCTGACCGAGGTCGGCAGGCCGGTGCCGGGGGTGGCGCTGCGGATCACGGACGACGAGGGACGCGTGCTGCCGGAGGGGCGGGTGGGTCGCCTGCACGTCACCGGCACCACCGTCATGGAGGGCTATCTGCGCAACGAGGCCGCCAACGCCGCGAGCTTCACCGACGACGGCTGGTTCGACACCGGTGACCTCGGCTTCGTGCACGACGGGCGGCTGACGCTGACCGGGCGTCGGCAGAGCATGGTCATCGTCAACGGCGCGAACTACCCCTCGCACGAGATCGAGGCGGTGATCGAGCAGGCCGAGGGGGTACGGCCCGCGTGCGCGACCGTGTGCGGGGTGCCGGACGATGACACGGGCACGGAGGCCGTATACGCGTTCTTCGTCCCCACCCCGGCCGCCTCGGAAGACCTGGACCGCACGGTCCTCGGCATCCGCACGGCGCTGACCTGCACACTCGCGCTGCGTCCCAAGGCGATCGTGCCGGTCAGCGAGGAGGAGTTCCCCCGGGTCGCGGGCGGCAAGATCCAGCGCAAGCACCTGGTGGACGCGCTGCGGCAGGGACGCTTCGACCACCGCATGTACGGCGGGGAAACGGCCCGGGCCGAGCAGAGCGGCAGCCGCATACTGGAGTCCACCTGGTCGCCGGTGGACGTCCTCGACGCGGGGTCCGGGGACCGGCCGACCGTCGTCTACGCGTCCGACGCGGCCGACTGGGCGTGGCGGGTGCCCGGCGTCACGGGAGTCGTGACGCCCGGAGAGCGGTTCCAGGCGGGAGCGGACGGTCACGTCGTGGCGGACCTCACTGACCCGCAGCAGCAGGATCGCGCGCTTGCCCACCTGCTTGCCGTCTCGGGGCCGCCCGAGCGGGTCGTGTACGCGGTGGAGTGCGGCGTCACGGACGACGCACCCGAGGCCCCCGAGCGTCTCCTGGTCACCCTGGCGGCCCTCGCCCGTGCGGTGCCCGGCGCCGACCTCGTCGTCCTGACCCGGGGCGCGCTGCACGTGCGCGAGGGGGACGAGGTGGCCCCGGGGCGGGCGGCGCTGACGGGGATGGTCCGCACCGCCGCCACCGAGGGCGTGTGCGCGTCGGTCCGGCTGGTCGACGCGCCCCTCGACGCCGACGGCAAGGCCCTGGCGCAGCTGGCCGACGCCGGCTACGGCGCCGATGTGGTCGGTGTGCGCGACGGCGCCGGGTACGCGTACGGCCTGCGGGTGGTGGAGCCGGCGGGGGACATGGACGTCCCCGGAGAGTTCCTGCGGCCGGGAGGCACCGCCCTGGTCACCGGCGGGCTGGGCGGCCTCGGCCGGGCGGTGTGCGAACACCTCCTGGTCGCGGTCGGCGCACGGCTGGTCGTCGTCGGGCGCACCCCTGAGGCCGAGCTGGACCGGACCGGAGCCGGCGAGGTCCTGGCCGGGCTGCGCGACCTGGGAGAAGTCCGCTACGCGGCCGTCGACGTGGCCGACGCCGACGCACTGGCCGCCGCGGTCGCCACCGCTGAACGGGACTGGGGGCAGCGGCTCGACCTGGTCGTGCACCTCGCCGGGAGCCCGATCGCATCGCAGTGGGACGACCTGGCGGTCCATCACCTGATGCAGGAGTCGGTGACCTGGCTGCGCCATATGCTGCGCCCCAAGGCCGGCGGCTGCGCGGCCATCGAGGAACTGCTCAAGGACCGCCCGGACACCGCCGTGGTGTTGTTCTCGTCCGTCAACGGCTTCCTCGGCGGCAGCGGTTTCGGCGCCTATGCCGCCGCGAACGCCGCCGTCGACGGCTATGCGCGGCGATGGGCCGCACGCGGGCGGAGGGTGCGCTGTCTGGCGTGGAGCATGTGGGCGGGGCCGGGCATGAACGAGGGCAACCCGCTGACGGCGGCGGCCCGGCGACGCGGGCTCGCCCTCATCGACCCCACCGAGGGCGTGTCGGCACTGCTCCGCGCGCTGCACCACCGCGGCCCGCACCTGCTGATCGGTGCCGACCCCGCGAACCCGCACATGCGGCCCCATCTGGCGTCCGACCAGTTCGCGGGGGGCAGCGTGGTCGTCGCGGTGGTGCCGGAGCCGGAGGCGGACGTCGACACGGTGCGTCGCGAGGTCGCCGCCGCACTGGCCCGCGAGCGGGTCTTCGCCCAGATCGCGGTCGTGCCGCGGCTTCCCCGGGACGCGCTCGGCGCCGTCGATCCGGTGGCGGTCCTGGCCTCCCGGGAGACCACGCACGTCGTCCACGCCGCTCCACAGGGGCCGGGGGAAACCCTGGTGGCCGACGTGCTCGGAGAGCTCCTCGGCGCCGACCGGATCGGCCGGGACGTCTCGTTCTTCAGCCTCGGGTGCGACTCGATCAGGGCGGTGCAGGCGGCCGACCGACTGGCGGCGCGCTGCGGCCGTGACGTGCCGGTGGAACTCTTCTACGCCCACCCGACGGTGCGTGAGCTGGCCGGCGCCCTCGGCCTGCCGGACGGGCTCTGAACCGGCGTCCGGCCCGCGTCGTCACACGCGGGCCGGACCCGGGCCGGTCTGTCCGCCGCCGGCCGGCGGTAGGGCGCGCGGTCGGCTCAGGACTCCGCGATCCGCAGTCGCCGCTCCCGCAGCCAGTGGTAGTGCGGCAGGTGGTACCGGTAGTACGGGCCGAGGACCGGGTGGTCCTCGACCTCCGTCGCTCCGGCGCTGGGGCGACGCTTGACGCCGGTGCTCGCGGCCACCTCGGTGTGCCAGCGCAGCGTCTTCTCCCAGCCGGACAGCACCGAAGGGGACCAGGACAGCGCCTGAGGCAGGAACTCCAGGCCCACCGCCCGGCAGTACGCGCGGACGGTGGCTTCCGGGCGGTCCACGAAGTCGTCGGAGTCGATCACCACCGGTTCGCTGCCCGCCGATCGCACCGCTTCGTGGATCTCCCGGACCCGGGCGAAGCCGATCTCGTCCCGGGTGAGCTGCGGGTTGAGCCGGTGATGCGATGCGATGGCCTCCCGCGGATGCCGCAGGATGAACGTGTGAGTGGCCTCGCGCAGGAAGTCGTCGGCGGTGAGCACAACCGGGTAGTGGAAGTCGGTGGTGTCCTTCACGAACACCGGCGTGCGCTCGGCCAGGGACAGCAGCTCGTCCATCAGCGTCCGCTCGTCCGTGCAGGACACGCCTGCGACCTCGGCTGTGCCGAAGTCCTTCAGGTGTGAGAACGGCTCGTGGAGCACCGTGAAGTCGCCGCGCTCGTGCATCATGCGGGCGAAGGCGGTGGACCGGCAGCGCGGCGGGCTCCACAGCACCAGCAGCCGGGGTCCGGACTCAGACAGTGGCATCGCGTTCTCCCTCATCGTGCCGTGCGCTCGCGTGCTGGACGGCCTGCGCCACTTCCTCGCGGTGCTCGGTGAGGAAGAAGTGGCCGCCGGGGCGCACACGCAGTTCGAACCCGGAGCAGGTCTCGTCTCCCCAGCCCCGCATGGCCTCCGGTGTGACCTCGGGGTCGCGGTCGCCGCACCAGGCGAGGATCGCGCAGTCCAACGGCACCCCGGGCCGGTAGCGGTACCGCTCGATGAGCGAGAAGTCCGAGCGCATCATCGGAAGCAGCAGGTCCAGCAGTTCGTCGTGTGCGAGGATCTCCTCGTCGATGCAGCCATAGTCTCGCAGGACTCCCACGAACTCAGGCCGGGGCAGGGAGCTCATCGGCTGCAGCGGCCGCCCGATCGGGGGTGCCGGCCGCCCGCTCACGAACAGGTGCCCGACCCTCTTTTGCCGTGCCCGCAGACGCCGGGCGGTCTCGAACGCCAGGATGGCCCCCATACTGTGCCCGAAGAGCAGCGGCACGGTCGGCGCGGCCGCGATCAGCCCCGCGACCTCGTCGGCGACGGTGTCGAGCGACGTCGCCAGGGGTTCCGTCATGCGGGCGCCCCGCCCCGGCAACTGAACGGGCACCAGCTCGACGGAGCCGGTGAAGTACTCGGCCCAGTCGGCGTAGTAGCCCGCCGAACCGCCGGCGAAAGGGAAGCAGTACAGACTGTGGCGCGCGGTGGGGGAACGGAACCTCCGGTCGAACCAGGAGCCGGCGCCGCTCACCGGCCGGCCTCCGCGCTGTCCGTCCGTCGCCCCGGGCGCGGGAACAGCCGTACCGGCATCCGCTTGTACCCCGCGACGAAGTTGGACGCCAGATGGGCGACGTCGCCCGCCGGCTCCACGGCCTCCACGAGGTGGAGCAGTTCGTCCAGGAGGATGCGCAGGGCCAGGGTCGCCAGGCCCGAGCCGATGCAGTAGTGCGGCCCGACGCCGAAGGCCACGTGACGGTTGGGGTGCCGGGTGACGTCGAAGCGGAACGGGTCCTCGAAGACCCGCTCGTCACGGTTGGCGGACCCCAGCCACACACTGACCGGCTCGCCCGCGCGTATCAGCTGTCCATGCAACTCGACGTCGCGCACGGCGTAGCGCATGAAGTGGCTGGCCGGGGACGCCCAGCGCAGCACCTCCTGCACGCACCGGTCGCGCAGTTCCGGATCGTCGCGGACCTTGGCGAACTGCTCCGGGTGCTCCCCCATCATCGACACCATCGTGCACACCGCGTGCGGGGTGGTGACGTTCGCTCCGAGCAGGAGCGCGTAGCAGTTCAGCATCAGCTGCCGTTCGGTGAGCGGGTTCTCGTCGAGGTCCATCGACCGCAGAATGCCGATCAGGTCGGTGCCCGGATCGGTGCGTGAGCGCCGGGTGACCTCCGTACGGAAGAAGTCGAACAGCTCGTGGTGCGCCCGGCGGACGGTGGCGGTCGGGGAGCCGGTGGAGTAGTCCGGGTCGTCGTAGGCGACCGTCATGGTGGTCAGCTCGGCCATGCGCGGCCAGTGTTCGCTCGGCAGCCCCATCAGCGTGCCGGTGAACGCCATCGGGAACATCAGGGCGGCCTGGGCGACGTCGAAGACCGATCCGTCGAGTGCCGGCCGCAGCAGCCGCCGCACCTGCGCCCGGATGGACCCCTCCTGACCGGCCACCGCACGCGGGGTGAGGGCGCGGTTCAGGGGCTCCCGCAACTGCCGGTGCCGGGGCGGGTCGGTGTCCGGCATCATGTCGTCGGACGCGATGTCCGGCAGGCTCAGGTCGATGATGCACAGCATGGTGCCGCGCCGGGAGGAGAACGTCGCGTGGTCCCGCAGCACCCGGTGCACGTCGTCGTACCGGGTCAGCACCCAGAACGGCTCGCGTCCGTCGCCCGGGTCGCAGCGGTAGGCGGGGCTGTGCTCCCGCAGGTGCGCCCACAGGGCGTGCGGGTCGCCCGACGCGTAGTACGCGGAGTCCAGCAGGTGGGCGTCGCGGAAGGACACCGGGGCGAACGGCGGCGTGGACAGCAGCATTTCAGACTCCTCCCGCCCGCTCGGCGGCCCGTACGTCCACCACGTCGGCGAGCTCGGCGACACCGGTGGCGCGGTAGAAATCCCCGACCGGCACCCGGACCCCCAGCTCCTCGGCGATCGTGTCCAGCAACTCGATCGCCGACAGGGACGTCCCGCCGAGGACGAAGAAGTCGTCGTCCTGCTGGACGTTCCCGACCCGCAGCACGCGTTCGTACAGTTCCGCGATCCGCTTGCCGGTGGGGCGGGCGGACTCCTGCGCAGGGGTGCCCGCCTGTGCGGGACCGTGCATGTCGATCACCTTTTCCCAATCTCGATCACCTGCGTCGCGGCGGCGCGGATCGCCGCCGCGCTGACGCCCGACTCCTCCAGTGCCTCCCGGTGGCCGCGCACCACCGTGCCCACCCGCCCGTTCACGGCCACGCGGCGGTGCGGCACCGGGCAGTACGCGCCGACGGCCTCGGCGACGGCGTCACCGAGCCCGCCCCGCGGTCGGTGCTCCTCCACCGTGACCAGCGCCCCGGTGGTCCGGGCCGCCGTGAGCACGGCCCGCGAGTCCAGCGGGCTGAGCGTGTGAATCTGGATCACCTGGCAGGAGACACCGTCGTCGGCCAGGACATCGGCGGCTTCCAGCGCCATGAGCACGGGCTGCGGTCCCATGGCGATCACCGTCACATCGGTCCCCGGCCGCAGCAGGCCGGCGCGGCCGAGGCGGAATGGCGGCGGTCCGCCGTGCACCGAAGGGGTGGCCGAACGTCCCAGCCGCAGGTACGCGGGCCCGTCCACGGCGTGCAGGGCGCGCACGGCGGGCTCGATCTCGGCGGCGTCCGCCGGCACCACTACCGCCAGGTCCATCAGGGCGCGGGTCACGGCCAGATCCTCCAGCGCGTAGTGGCTGGTGCCGAAGTGCGCCGCGGACAGGCCGCCGTGTGTGGCGACGATCCGCACCGGCAGCCGGTGGCCCACGATGTCCGCCTTGAGTTGTTCGGCCGCGCGCATCGTGGCAAAGGCGGCCATCGTGTGCGCGTAGGGCCGGTAGCCTCGCGAGGCGAGACCCGCCGCGATGCCGAACATGTTGGCCTCGGCGATGCCGACGTTGACGTACCGGTCGGGAAACCGGGCGCCGAAGGTGGACTCCAGCCCCCCGGTGTCCGAGTCGAGGCAGATCACCCGCTCGTCGGCGGCGGCGAGGCCGAGCAGCGCGTCCCGGTAGACCCTGCGCGGGTCCGTCGGCTGCGGGGCCGCCGTTTCCGTGCCGGTCGCGGGGGCCGTCACGCCGGTGCCTTCGCGTCCAGCGCGGCGAGCGCCCGCCGTACCAGCGCGGGACGCAGGGTCGCGTAGTGGCTCAAGGCCCTGCCCTCCAGGAAGGGCACGCCACGGCCCTTGACCGTGGCGGCGACGACTGCCACCGGCCGTCCGGCCGGCTCGCCCAGTGCCTTCCCGAGGGAGCCCAGGTCGTGTCCGTCCACCGTGCGGGTCAGCCAGCCGAACGCGGTGAACTTGCCGACCAGCGGTTCGAGCGCCACGCAGCCTTCCGTGGGACCGGTGATCTGCAGTTCGTTGCGGTCCACGACGGCGACCAGGTTGTCGAGCGCCCGGTGCCCGGCGTACATCGCCGCTTCCCAGACGCTGCCCTCCTGCAGTTCGCCGTCCCCCAACAGCACATACACGCGGCCCGTGCCGCCGCTCAGCCGTTCGGCCAGGGCGAGACCGATGCCGAGACTCAGACCATGGCCGAGGGAACCCGTGGCGAACTCGACGCCCGGCAGGCCCTGCGGGGGATGCCCGAACAGGCGGCTGCCCGGCCGCGTGTAGCCGGCCAGCTCCTCCGCGTCGATCCGACCGGCGGCTGCCAGGGCCGCGTACAGGGCGGGTGCCGCGTGCCCCTTGCTGAGCACGAAGGCGTCCCGCTCGGTCATCACCTCGAAGTAGAGCGAGGTCAGGATGTCGACGCAGGACAGGCTTCCGCCCACGTGTGCGCCGTGCGGGCCGCCGGCCATCCGCACGACCTCGCGGCGCAGACCGTGCGCCACGGCGCGCAGATCCTCCCCCATGTCAGTCTCCCGCCGCGTCGTGCCGCCAGTCGCGGTCGGCGGGTTGCGCCCGGGCCATCCGGCGCACCAGGTCGAGGTGCTCCCAGACCTTCTCGAACCCGTCGGCGTACGCGGCCAGGGCGACGGCTGCGTTCGGGCCGAGGTGGCGCCGCTGCAGGCAGAGCGTGCCGTCCACCGTGGCGCAGCTGACGGGGTGGGCGGCCGCGACCTCCTCCACGGAGGTGTTCTCGCCGCGGAACGCCGGATGTGCGGGCAGCGGGGCCACCTGGTACTGCGACACGGGTACGCCCTCCGCACGCAGCACGCGGTGCAGCGTCCGGCGCACGGCGGCCGGCGGTACGCCGGCGAGGTCCAGCTCCTCGGGGACGAGCCGCAGCCTGACGATGTGCCAGGCGTGCGTGCGGTCGGCGGGCACGTACGGTACGCGCAGTCCGGGCAGCTGGCCCAGACGGTCCAGGAACGTGCCGACGGCGTGCTCGCGGGCCTTGGCGTAGGCGGGCAGCCGCTCCAGCTGCGACCGGGTGAAGGCGGCCTGCACCGGGCCGAGCCGGGCATTGACGCCCGGACGGTGGGCTATGTAGCTGCGGGTGCGCACGGGCAGCCGCTCTCCGAAGTTCCGTATCGCCACCGCCGCCCGGTACAGCGACGCCGAGTCCGTCGTGACGAGACCGCCTTCGCCGCACGTCGGCAGATTCTTGCTGGGGTGCAGACTGAAGCAGCCGAGCGCGCCCAGTGCTCCCACCGCGGTCCCCCGCCAGGTCGCGCCGTGCGCCTGGGCCGCGTCCTCGACCACGGGCAGTCTGCGCCGGGCGGCCGCCTCCAGCAGTGCCCCCATGTCGGCCGGCAGGCCGTGCAGGTGCACCGGCAGCACGGCGGCGGTACGGGGACCGAGGGCGTCGCCGACTCGCGCCGGGTCGATGGTGAACGTGTCGGGCTCGATGTCTGCGAACACTGGGACGCCACCGCACTGACGGACCGCCTGTGCGGTCGCGTTCATGGTGAGCGCGGGCACCACCACCTCGTCGCCCGGACCGATCCCGAGGGCGGTCAGCGCGATCTGCAGGGCCGCCGTGCCGGAGGAGACGGCGACGCAGTGCGCGGTCCCGACATGGTCCGCCCACGCCCGTTCCAGCGCGGGGACCTCGGTCTCGCCCGCCGCGGTGGAGGTGAGTCTGCCGCCGCGCAGCACGCGCAGCACGGCGTGTTCGTCCTCCGCCGTCACCACCGGCCACGGTCCGCCGTCCACGCCCTCCGGGACCGCGCGCGGCCCGCCCAGCATCGCCAGCGTGCTCATCCCGGACCTCCGGCGAGCCGCTCGAGGTGCGTCAGGCAGTGTTCCCAGGCCAGTACCAGGTCCTCACCGAGCGTCATCAGGCGCCGCAGGTCCGGCTGCCGTTCCACCGTCCCGTGGGCCGCCGCCATCCGCAGTCCCGTCCATCCGTGGGCAACCCGGTCCACCCACCGGCCGGCCTCGGCGAGCTCCGGCCGCTGGAGGGTGCGGGCCGCGCGGGCCAGGAACCCGGCGTGCAGGGCCGCCTCGGCCTGCGCGGGCCAGCCGAGCACGTAGACCTCGCGCAGCACCCCGGGCCCCTGCTCGGCGACCCGGTCCGGCAGGGTGCGCAGCAGCGCGGCGAGGCCCGAGGGCCCGTGCCCCGGCACGCGCAGCGCGGCGATGTTGCCGCGGACCACCTCGCGCAGCCAGGGCCAGGTCAGCGGTGGCTGCGGACCGGTCGGGCGCACTTCCAGCCAGCGCCACGCCGGACTGCTGCCCGCGAAGAACGGATCGCTCACGTCCTCGACGCTGATGCTGCCACGTGCCTCCTCCAGCACTCCGCGGGGCAGGCGGCCGTGGAAGGCCGGCGGCATGGGGTCACTGACGTCGTATGTGTCGCTCTCGGCGTCGTATCCGGTGACCACCAGCAGATGGGCCGCGTGCACGTCGTGGTAGGCGGGGCGGAAGGGCAGGTGGAAGTTGTTGACGGCGGCGATCACCGGCACGCCCCGCGCCAGCGACGCCACCAGCTCCCGGTGGGCGTCGGCCGGCCCTGCGGGGCGGTGCCATCGCAGCCGCACCGGGTGGTGGAGACAGAGGAAGTCCTCAAGGGCGTCCCCCGCGGGGTGGTAGTACTCCACCGGCTCGACCGGTCCGGCAGGCTCCCGGAACCTCCAGCCGGTGGCCAGCGCCCGCACCGGGTCCCAGCCCGCCCGCTCCAGCACGTGGCCGATGTCGATCTGCAGGCAGCTGCACAGGTCGTCGTACCAGTCGACGGACCACTCGGCGCGCTCGGTGACCGGGGCCGTCACCGCACACACTCCAGCGACACGGCGAAGACGTGCAGCGCGGGGTTGTCGGGCAGGCGCAGTCCGCACACCGGTTCCCGGCGGGTGACCGGGACCCGCACCGCCCACAGCCGGCCGCCGAGATTCTCCTGGCGGTGGTGCGGATAGTGCAGCGCGTCGGACCGGGCGGCGAGCAGCTCCCCGAAGTGCGCCCGTGCGGGCAGGAAGTCCGACACCCGGACCCACTCCGGGTCGGCCGCGCCCGAGGCGTAGTGCACGAACGCCGTCTCCTCGCAGCGGCGTTCGGCGGTGGCCAGCAGGTGCAGCCAGTCGGCCGTCGTCCGCGGCAGTTCCAGGTACTGGCCGGCGCAGCGGACGTTGTCCGGCTCGCCGCCGCCGGGGACTCCCCGGAAGGGGATGCCGCCGACGGTGAGTCCGTCTGGGGGCAGCACCTCGGCGGGCAGACTGTTGCCCCAGACGTTCAGCATGCCGCGGTGCAGAGTCTTGCCCGTGGTGAGAGCGATGTTGTTCCGATACGGCGTCAAGTCGACGGTCACCACGGAATGTGTGCGTTTGGCCTCGGTCGACGCGGATTCAGTCACGTTCCCACTCTCTTCGATTGAAGTGTGTGACGGGCCGATTGTGTTAGCGTCTTTGTATAGTTTCTGTCGAGTCCTGACCCTAGTTGCAGACTCTACAGGAGGCAACTTATGACCGTATGCCCTGAATGTCAGGGATCGGTTTCCGTGCCCGACGATGTCATGGCCGCCGAGATCGTCGTGTGCGGGGAGTGCTCGAGCGAGCTGGAGGTGGTGGCGGTGGCGCCGGCAGTGCTCGCCCTTGCCCCGGAGGTCGAAGAGGACTGGGGAGAGTGAGCGACGGCGGACAGCGCGCGGCGTGGCCGTTTGCGCTCGTCGCGACCCGCGTCCGGGTCGAGGAACGGATGCTGTTCGATGCCTTCCGCCGCCGGGGTGTCGCGTGTCAGCACGTCGACGACCGCTCCATCGTCTACCGGGTCGGCGGACCGCCGCCCCCCTGGCGCGCGGTGCTCAACCGCGCGCTGTCCGCGATCCGCCGGCTGGAGGTGAGCCGGTGGTGCGAGGCGACGGACACCCCGGTGCTCAACTCGGCGGAGACACTGGCCTGCTGCGACAACAAGATCGCTACATCCCTGGCGTTGCACCGCGCGGGAGTGCCCACCCCGGACACCGTGGTCGCCCTGGACGCGCCGGGCGGCGGCCGGGCCGTCGCCGAGGTCGGCTACCCGGCGGTGGTCAAGTCGGTCAACGGCTCATGGGGCCGTGCCCTGGCACGGGTGGGGGACGCCGACGCGGCGGAGGCGGTCTTCGCGCTGCGCGCCGAAATGGCCTCGCCGGTACAGAAGCTCGGCTACACCCAGAAGTTCGTGCCCGGGCGAGACCTGCGCGTCCTGGTCGTCGGCGGCCGGGCGGTCGCCGCGGTGGTCCGTGAGGCCGACCACTGGGTGCGCAACACCGCCCGCGGCGCGCGGGCCACGGCCCACGAGCTAGACCCGGAACTCGCCCGTCTGGCCGAGCGGTCAGCCGCCGCGGTCGGCGGCGGTGTTCTCGGTGTGGATGTGGTGGAGGACGCCGCGGGAGACCTGCGCGTACTGGAGGTCAACGGCGCCGTGGAGTTCCACGGCCTGGCCGACGCGCACCCGGACCTGCCCGTCGCCGACCTGATCGTGGACCATCTCCTCGACGCGACCGCGGGAGCGGCCTCATGAAGGCAACCGTGCTCGGAGCCGCCGGGTACGTCGGCGGCGAACTGCTGCGGCTCGCCCTCGGACACCCCGAACTCGACGTCGTACAGGCGACCTCCCGCCGGCACGCGGGCCGCCCGGTCGGACTGGTCCACCCCCATCTCCGCCACCACGCCGGCCTCCTCTTCACGGAGCCGGATGCCCTGGAACCCGTCGACGTCCTGTTCTCCGCTCTGCCCCGCGGTGAACTGGCCCGCGTCCACGACCGGATCACCTGCACGGCGCGGACCGTGGTGGACCTCGGCCCGGACTTCCGCGACCCCGACGGGCCGGGCGGCGCGGGATACGTCACAGGACTGCCCGAGCTGTACCGCGGCGCCCTCGTCGACGCCACCCGGATCAGCGTGCCGGGATGCATGGCCACGGCCGCGGCGGTGGCGATCCGGCCCCTGGTCGCGGCGGGCCTGACGCAGGACGACGCCGTCGTCGATGCCCGTGCCGGCTCCAGCGGGGCGGGTGCCGAGCCGAGCCGGGCCACCCACCACCCGGAGCGGCAGCACGCCATGCGGATCTACAAGGCGACCGGGCACCGTCACGAACGGGAGATCGCCCGGCTGTGCGGCGTGCGGGCACGGATGACGGTGACCGCCGTGCCACTCGTCCGCGGGGTACAGGTGGTCGCCCATCTGCGTCCACCGCGCCCGGTCTCTCGGACCGAGGTGTGGTCGGCCTTCCGGGACGCCTACGCCGACGAGCCGTTCGTACGGCTGGTCGCGCACCGCAGCGGGCTGCACCGGCTGCCCGACCCGCAGTTCCTGTCCGGCAGCAACTTCGTCGACCTCGGTTTCGACGTGGACGACGACGGGCGGCGCGTCGTCGTGGTGGCCGCGCTGGACAACCTGGTGAAGGGCGCGGCGGGCGGGGCGGTGCAGAGCCTGAACGTCGCACAAGGGCTCGAGGAACGGACCGGCCTGGACTTTCCCGGCCTGCATCCGGTGTGAGGGGGGTGACGATGGAGTCCGACGGCGCAGCGCGGGCGAACGGCCTGCTCGTGGTCAAGATCGGCGGCGGCGTACGGCTGGAGCCGGTCCTGGACGACGTGGCCGCCCAGGTCGAGGCGGGCGTGCCGGTGGTGCTGGTGCACGGTGGGGGACCCGAGGCGGACAGGCTCTCCGCGGCGGTCGGTCTGCCGGTGGGGACGGTGCGGTCACCGGACGGCACGCGGGGCCGCCGGACCGATGCCGCCGCCATGGACGTCGTGACCATGGCGCTGCTCGGCCGGGTGAAACCGGCCCTCGTCGGGGGGCTGCTGGCGCGTGGCGTCCGGGCCGTCGGCCTGAGCGGAGCCGACGACGGTCTGGTCACGGCCGAGCGCAAGCAGGCGATCCGCTCGGTCGAGGACGGCCGGGTCCGTTTGATCCGCGACGACCTGTCGGGGCGGATCACGGAGGTGCGGCCCGAGCTGCTGCGTACGCTGCTCGGCATCGGCCTGGTCCCGGTCGTGTCCCCGCCCGCCGCCGGTGGCGAGGGGCGGCTGCTGAACGTGGACTCCGACCAGGTCGCCGCGAGCCTCGCAGTCGCGCTGGGCGCGGCGGCCCTGGTGCTCCTGACGGATGTGCCGGGCGTCCTCGCCGATCCGGAAGACCCCGAATCGGTGATCAGGGATCTGGCGCAGGAACCTCCGGGCGCCGGCGGACGGATGCGGCACAAGGTGCGGGCCGCCCTGCGGGCGCGAACCCGGGTCCCGCTCGTGGTCGTCGCCTCCGGCCTGGTCGACCGGCCCGTCACGGCGGCGCTCACGGGCGGCGGGACGGTCGTCACGGGCACGCTGCCCGGCACCGCCGAGCCCGTCGGGGCGGACGGGGGCCGGGCGTGACGTTCTCTCCCGAATACCCCGCCTGGCTGCTGCGCGCGATGCTGTGCATCCCCTCGGTGTCCGGGCGGGAAGGCCGTCTGGCCGCCTTCCTCGCCGAGCAGATGGCGGCGCTCGGCATGGACGCGCACGTGGACGCCGCGGGCAACGCGCACGGCGTGGCCGGCCCGCCGGACGTTCCGGTGATCATGCTGCTCGGCCACATCGACACGGTGCCCGGCCGGGTTCCGGTGTGCCACGTGGGCGACCTGCTCTACGGCCGGGGCGCTGTGGACGCCAAAGGCCCCATGGCCGCCATGATCTGTGCGGCCTCCCGGGCGAGCGGAGCCCGGGTGCACGTGGTCGGCGCAGTCGGCGAAGAGGTCGCCGGGTCGCGGGGCGCACGCCATCTGATGGCGACCGTCGCCCCGCCCGCCGCCGTCCTGATCGGCGAGCCCAGCGGCTGGGACGGCGTCTGCCTCGGCTACAAGGGCAGGGTCGGCGTCGGGTACGAGACCAGCACGCCGCCGCTGCACACCAGCAGCCCCGTGCCGACGGCGGTCGAGGCGGCGGCCGAGTTCTCCCGGCGCGTGAAGGACTATCTGCGCGCGGTCTCCGACTCCGCCGATCCCGTCTCGTTCGGCACGGCCACGGGCACGCTGGTGCGGCTCACGGGCGACCTCAGCAGGGCGGAGGCATTCCTGACCTGCCGGGTGCCGCCGGGCTTCGACTTCGAAGCGTTCGAGCGGCACGTCACGCGGTCCGCGGGAGGCCGGGTGTGGTTCGACGAGCGGGTGCCCGCCGTCCGCCGCCCGCGCAGCGACGTGGTGGTCAGCGCACTGCGGGCGGCGATCCGGAGCAACGGCGGACAGCCCGCGCTCAGGCTGAAGTCCGGTACGTCGGACATGAACGTGGTGGAGGAATGGGGCGTGCCGATGGCGGCGTACGGTCCCGGTGACGCGCACCTGGACCACACCAGTGACGAGCACATCGCGATCACCGACCTCGTCCGGTCCGTCGACGTGCTCACGACGGCGCTGGGGCGGATCTCCGGACAGCTGCGCAAGCGGACCGGCTGTGGCGCCGCCGTCGGCGCCACGGTGGGATAGGGGGCCCGCATGCGACTCGACGGACAGGTGGCGATGATCACTGGCGCGGCCCGCTCGCTCGGCCGCTCGCACGCGCTGACGTTCGCGCGGGAGGGCGCCGACCTCCTGCTGGTCGACCGCTGCCGCCAGGAAGGCCCGTACCCGCTGGCGGAGCGCAGGGATTTGGAGGAGACCGCGGCCGCATGCCGGCGCACCGGCAGCAGGGTGGTGACGGCGGTCGCGGACGTGCGCGACCAGTCGGCCGTGGAAGCGGCGCTGGCGGCGGGCCTGGACGAGTTCGGGCGGATCGACGTGCTGGTGAACAACGCCGGTCTGCTCACCCCCGGCGGGGTCCGCTCGCACGAGCTGAGCGAGGACGACTGGAACCTCGTCATCGACGTCAACCTCAACGGCACCTGGCGGTGCTGCCGCGCGGTGCTGCCGCACATGGTGGCGCAGCGCTCCGGGACGATCGTGAACACGGCCTCCACCGGGGGCAGGGTCGCGTTCGAGATGTACTCCAGCTACGTCGCCTCCAAACACGCCGTGGTGGGGCTGACCAAGGCGCTAGCCCTGGAGTACGGCCGTTACGGCATCCGCGTCAACGCGGTGTGCCCGAGCACGGTGGCCGCCGACGACGACCTCGGCAGCCGCAGCACCCGGGCGGTGGCCCGGACGATGGGCTCCTCCCTGGAGGACTACGAGCGCAGCTCGTCGTCGTACCACGCGATCGGGCGCCTCGTAACCGCACAGGAGGTCTCCGCCGCCTGCCTGTGGCTGGCTGGACCGGAGTCCGGCGGCACCACGGGCACCGAACTGCTCGTCGACGGCGGCTTCACCGCACGCTGACCGATCGCCGACCCCTGCTACCACCGCCCCGCGCGGAGAGGAGTGGAATGTCCGACCAGCGCAACGGGCCGGCGGCCGACGACGCCCTGGAGCGGCGGCTGGCCGCGCTGACCCCCGCACAACGCGCCCTGCTGGAACGCGTCCTGGCGCGCGACGGCACGGCCCCCGGTGTCCGGCGGCGGCCGGACACCGACGACGGCGTGCCGCTCTCCTTCGAGCAGGAGCGGCTGTGGTTCATGAACGACCTGGTCTCCTACCGCGCGATCTTCCACGTGCCGGTCGCGCTGCGGCTGCGCGGAGGGCTCGACGTGCCGGCCCTGCGGCGTGCGCTCGCCCGTCTCGTGGCGCGGCACGAGACGCTGCGGACCGCGTTCCGCGACACGCCCGCCGGCCCCCGCCAGGTGGTCCGAGACGCGGTCGAGGTGCCGCTGCCCGTCGAGGACTGCTCCGGGGCGGCCGATCCAGGGCAGGAGGCCCGCACGCGAGCCTCGGCGTCCGTCGGCGCGCCGTTCGACCTGCGGACCGGACCGCTGCTGCGGTGCGCGCTGTACCGGATCGCACCGGACGACCACCTGTTCCTGCTGACGCAGCACCACATCGTCTCCGACTACTGGTCGCTGGGCATCCTGCTCGGCGACCTCGGCGCCCTCTTCGCCGACGAGACCGGCCGGCCCACCGAACTGCCGCCGCAGGAGCTGCACTATCCGGACTTCGCCCACTGGCAGCGCACCACCCTGGACCCCGCGGCCGTCGACCGGCACCTCGCGTACTGGCGGGACCGGCTCGCCGACGCCCCGGAACTGCTGGAACTGCCCACCGACCGCCCCCGGCCCGCGATCCGCTCCAGCCAGGGAGCCTTCCACCACATCCAGTTCCCGGGTGCCCTTGTCGCCCGGCTGCGCGACCTGGCCAAGGAGGAGTCCACGACGCTGAACGCGGTCTTCCTGGCGGCGTACTTCGGGCTGCTGTCGCGGCTGGTCAGGCAGGACGTGATCGTGGTCGGCGTGCCCGTCGCCGGGCGCTCCCGGCCCGAACTGCAGCGCATGGTGGGCTACTTCCTCAACTGGCTGGCCATCCGGGTCGACGTGGGCGGCCGTCCGTCGCTGCGGGAGCTGGTGCGGCGCACGGCCGGGGCGCTCACCGAGGCGATGACGCACCAGGACGTACCGTTCGACATGCTGGTGAGCGAGCTGCAGCCGGCCCGTCGGCCCGGGGTGACGCCGGTCTTCCAGACGTCGTTCAGCCTGCGCGACGGTGCGCCGACCCCACCGGACCTGCCGGGGGTCGACGTAACCTTCGCCGACCTGGACGGCGGGGCGACGCACTTCGACCTCATGGTCGAGCTGTGGTGCGAGGACGACCGCGTCGTCGGCTACCTCCCTTACGACGACGAGCTGTTCGACGGGCCGACGGTGGCTTCGTACGCCGAGTGGCTGACGCGGCTGGCGGAGGCCGCGGCGTTCGAGCCGGACCGTCCTGTCACGACCCTGTCCCTGCTCACCGAGGCGGAGCAGGCGGAGCTGATCGGACCCGCTCCCCTCCTGCCGGAGGGAACCGGGCAGACGCTGCACGCCCGCTTCGCCGAACAGGTGCGGCGCCGGCCCGAGGCACCCGCGGTGTCGGACGACACCACCGACCTGACCTACCTGGAGCTGAACGAGCGGGCCGACCGGATCGCACACGTCCTGCGGCGGCTCGGCGTCGGCCCCGGCACGGTCGTCGGAGTGGTCCTCGGCCGGACGGTGGACCTGCCGGCCGCGGTCCTGGGAGTCCTCAAGACGGGCGCCGCCTATCTGCCGGTCGACCCCGACAGCCCCGTCGAGCGCACTGCCGCGCAGTTCGCGGACTGCGCTGTGACGACCGCGCTGGTCACCCGGGACCTGCTGGACCGGTTCCCGGCGGATCTGCCGGAACCCGTGGTGCTGGACTGGGGAGCGCCGGAGCTCGCGGAGGCACCCGCCGGGCCGGCCGACGCCGACGTGCCCGCGGCCTCGCCGGCGTACATCATCCACACCTCCGGTTCGACCGGCGCCCCCAAGGGTGTCGTCGTCTCGCACGGCAACGCGCTGCGGCTGTTCACCGCGGCGTGGCGGCCGTTCGACCTGGGCGAGGACGACGTGTGGACGCTCTTCCACTCCTGCTCCTTCGACTTCTCGGTGTGGGAGCTGTGGGGGGCGCTGGCACACGGTGGCCGTCTGGTGGTGGTACCGCAGTGGGTCACCAGGGCACCGGACGCCTTCGCCGAACTGCTTCAGCGGGAGAACGTCACGGTGCTCAGCCAGACTCCGTCCGCGTTCGGGCAGCTCTCCCGGATCCTGCTGGACGCGCGACGGCCGCTCGCCCTGCGGTATGTGGTGTTCGGGGGCGAGGCGCTGGACCTGCCGTCCCTGCGCGACTGGACGGATGTGTACGGCGACGAGGCGCCCCGGCTGGTCAACATGTACGGGATCACCGAGACGACGGTGCACGTCACGTTCCGGCGGATCACCCGGGCGGACACCGCGAGCACCCGCTCCCTGATCGGCCGTCCGCTGCCGGATCTCACGCTGTACCTGCTGGACGACGATCTGCGGCCGGTGCCTTCCGGGATCCCCGGAGAGATCTTCGTCGGCGGCGCGGGTGTCGCCCTGGGTTACCACAACGCGGCGGCCCTGACCGCGCAGCGCATGCTGCCGGACCCCTACAGCTCGCAGCGCGGCGCCCGGATGTACCGGAGCGGGGACCTCGCCGTCCGGCTCAGGGACGGAGAACTCGCCTACCTCGGCCGGCTCGACCACCAGTGCAAGATCCGTGGTCACCGGGTCGAGATCGGAGAAGTGCAGGCCGCACTCGGCCGACTCGACGAGGTCGCGGAAAGCGCGGTGCTGGTCACCGACGACCGCGTCCGCGGGAAGACACTCGTCGCCTACGTGGTGCCCGAGCGCGGCAGGGACGTCACCCCGACACGGATCCGCCGTGCGCTGCTGCGCACCCTGCCGGACTGGCTCGCCCCGTCCTCGGTGGTGCTCCTGGACTCGTTGCCGCTGACCCGCAACGGAAAGCTGGACCGGCAGGCGCTCGCCCGTCGGCGCGACGCGGGCCGGGAGCGCACCCGTGCCGCCGCGCCGCAAGGTCCCACGGCCGTCGCTCTGGCCGCGATCTGGGCGGAGCTGCTCGGTGTCGACCAGGTCGGCGCGGAGGACGACTTCTTCGAGCTGGGCGGCCATTCCCTGATGGTCGTGCACCTGGTATCGACGATCCGGGCCCGGCTCGGTGTCGAGGTCCCGCTGGACACCCTCTTCCGGCGTCCCGAACTCCAGGCGATGGCCGACGAGATGGACCATCTCTCGGCCGGATCCGGACCTGCGGCCCCGGACAGCGGCGGTGCGGCAGGCCGGGGCGCCGCGCCGACGGTGCCTGGATTGGTGGGTGACGGGCTGCCGTCCTCGTCCGCTGATCTGCGGGCGGTGCGGGCCGAGATCGACTCCCGGCTGGCGGCCGTGCGGCCACCGGCCGGCGCCGCGGGCCTCCCCGCAGGGGAGCCCGGCACGGTCCTGCTCACGGGGGCGACCGGGTTCGTCGGCGCCTTCCTCCTCGCCGAACTCGCCGAGAGCGGCGCGCACGTGGTCTGCCTGTTGCGTGGCGGGGCGGATCGCCGGGGCGGACTCGTGGCATGGCTGCGGGAACTCGGACTGTGGCGGGACCGGTACGCGTCGCGCATCGAGGTCGTGGGCGGTGACATCGGCCGGCCACTGCTCGGCCTCGCCCCTGACACGTACCGGGACCTGTGCGACCGGGTGGGACGCGTCGTGCACGCCGCCGCCTGGGTCAACCACATCTATCCGTACGACCGGCTCGCCGAGGTCAACGCGCACAGTGCCGCCGCTCTGCTGGCCTTCGCCGCCACCAAACGGCGCAAGAGCCTCACGCTGGTCTCCACCAGCGCCGTCTTCGAGGCCGCCGACCAGCCTGAGGGCAGCGAGATCGGGGCGGTTCCGGTGCGTTCCCTACCGGGAGAGAGCAGCGGCTACGTACGCTCCAAGGCGGTCGCCGAACTCTACGCGGAGCGTGCGGGTGACTTCGGCGTTCCGGCGGTCGTGGTGCGCATCCCCAGCGTCTTCGGTGACCGACGCCTGTACCAGATCAACGCCTCCGACGCGATATGGAGCTGGACCAGGGCCATCCTGGTCACCGGCCGCTACCCGAGCAGCTTTGACGATCCGGACAACGAACTGTTCCAGGCGCTGCCTGCGGACATCGCCGCCCGCGCGATCGCCGACGCCGGACGAAGCGCGGACGAGCCCGGCTGCCGGATCGTCAACGCCATCCCCCGAGCGGTCGGCGGCACCCGGCTGCTGCTGGACGGGCTGCGCGCCGCCGGACACGACCCGCTGCCCATGCCCGACCGGGAGTGGTACCACCTGGTCGGCCGACTCGACGCCCGTGAGATCTGGGTCGCGGGTATCGCCACCCACATCGCACGACGTCCCGACACCGGAGCGCCCCGGCGGCGACTCCACCGCTTCTCGCCGGCTCCGGATCCGGACGTCGCGCGCCTCGTCGACGCCCACGCCATCCGGTCGCCGGCCGACATGGCCGGCTACATCGGATCGCTGACCGGGTCCGGTGGTTCCACGGCGGAGCACCTCCTCCGCTGACGCACGTGTACAGCCCTCCAGTTCTCCCGGCACACGGAATGGATTCAGGAGCGACATTGAGCACGGACAAGCGGAACTACCTCGTGGTGGTCAACCACGAGGAACAGTATTCGATCTGGCAGGCCGACCGGGACATCCCGGAGGGCTGGACGGCCACGGGCTTCGACGGAACGAAGGACGAGTGTCTGTCACACATCGCCGAGGTGTGGACGGACCTGCGGCCGCTGAGTCTGCGGCGACGGCTGGCGCAGTCGGCCGCCGAAGGGGGGAGCCGACGTTGACGCATCACGACGAGGCCGACGACGCCATCGCGATCATCGGGATGAGCTGCCGATTCGCCCCGGACCTGACCACGCCGGAGAAGCTGTGGTCGTTCCTGGCCGCCGGCGACAGCAGGATCAGCGAGATGCCGGACAAACGGTGGGAGCCCTACACCTCTGGCAGCCCCGAAGCGACCGCGATCCTGCGCAAGGCCACCCGCAAGGGCTCCTTCCTGGACGACATCGAGGGCTTCGACGCGGAGTTCTTCCAGATCACGCCGCGCGAGGCGGAGTTCCTCGACCCGCAGCAGCGCATCGTCCTCGAACTGACCTGGGAGGCGCTCGGTGACGCGGGTGTGCCGCCGCTCTCGCTGTCCGGTACCGAGGCGGGCGTGTACATGTCCGCCAACTCCAACGACTACGGCCGCCGGCTGCTGGAGGACATACCGCGGACGGGTGCCTGGGCTGTCAACGGAACGACGTACTACGGGATGGCCAACCGCATCTCGTACTTCCTGGACCTGCGCGGTCCGAGCATCGCCGTGGACACCGCGTGCGCCGGCTCGCTGACCGCCCTCCACGTCGCCGCGCAGAGCCTGCGGCTCGGCGAGACACCGCTGGCGATCGTCGGCGGCATCAACATCATGGCGACGCCCGCCCTGGTGGTGGCTCTGGACGCCGCGGGCGCCACCGCGCCCGACGGGCGCAGCAAGGCGTTCGACAGGGCCGCCGATGGCTACGGCCGCGGCGAGGGCGCCGGAGTGATGGTGCTCAAGCGCCTGGCCGACGCCCGCCGCGACGGCGACCGGATCCGAGCGGTCATCGTGGGCAGCGGCGTCTTCCAGGACGGCCGGTCCGACGGCATGATGGCGCCCAACGGGGACGCTCAGGAACACATGCTGCGCCAGGTCTACGAGCGGGCCGGCGTCGATCCGGGCTCCGTCGACTACGTCGAGGCGCACGGCACCGGCACACCCCTCGGGGACCTCGCGGAGAGCCGGGCCCTCGGCAGCGTGCTGGGCGCGGTACGCCCGTCCGGCGACCCCCTTCTGTTCGGCACTCTGAAGCCCAACATCGGGCACGTGGAGGCCGCCTCGGGCATCGCGGGCGCCATCAAGGTCGTGCTGTCGATGGAGCACGGCCTGATCCCGGCGAGCCCGCACGAGGAGGTCAACCCCGGTCTCGATCTGGCCGCGCACGGGCTCCGCCTGGTGGGCGCGATGACGCAGTGGCCGCGCCGTGACGGCCCGCGTCGCGCGGGGGTGTCCAGTTACGGTGTAGGCGGCACGGTCGCGCACCTGATTCTGGAGGAGGCGCCCGCAGCGCAGGCCGACCGGGCCCCGGACGCCCGGCCCGAGGAGACGCCGCGCGTCTTCCCCCTCTCGGCCGTCGCCGAGGCGGGAGTGCGCTCGCTCGCCGGGTCGGTGGCCAAGTGGGTCCGTACGGGCACCGGCACGTCTCTCTCCTCCGTCGCGCACACGCTGACCCGCCGCCGTTCGCACCTGGCGGTGCGGGGCGCCGTCGTCGCCTCCTCCAGGGCGGAGCTGGCCGAGCAGATGGACGTCCTGGCGGCGGGTGGCAGGTCGCCCCAGGTGGCCTTCGGGCGGGCGGTGGCCGCGTCCTCCCCCGGAGCGGTCTGGGTGTTCTCCGGGCACGGAGCCCAGTGGACCGGCATGGGCCGAGGGCTGCTGCGCGACGCCCCGGCCTTTGCCAGGACCATTGACGAGCTGGCCGAGGTCTTCCGGGCGGAGCTGGGGTGGACGCCCCGCGAAGTGATCGACGAGGGTGGCCCGTGGACCGTCACGACCGTCCAGGCCATGACGTTCGCCATGCAGGTGGCGCTCGCCGAGACCTGGTACGCGCAGGGTGCACGACCGGCGGCGGTGATCGGGCACTCGGTGGGCGAGATCGCGGCAGGCGTGGTGGCGGGCGCGCTCGACCTCACGGAGGCGGCCCGGTTCGCCTGCCGCCGGGCCAAGGCGCTGGAGGCGGTGGCCGGGCGAGGTGCCATGGCGCTGGTGGGCCTGCCCTTCGCCGAGGCCGCCGAACGTCTCGCGGGCCGCGACGACGTGGTCGCCGCCATCTCCGCCGGCGCCCGGTCCACTGTGGTCTCCGGTGACACCGACGCCGTCGAGGAGCTGGCGCGCCGGCTTCAGGCGGAGGGCGTGGACGTGCGGCGGGTCAACAGCGACGTGGCCTTCCACAGTCCGCACATGGACGCCGTGTTGCCGCAGGTGTCGGCCGCCGCGCGGGAACTGACCGCCCGGGAGCCCCGGGTGCCGCTCTACAGCACGGCCCTGACGGACCCGCGTTCCGCGCAGCCGCGGGAGGGGGCGTACTGGGAGACGAACCTGCGTGCGCCGGTGCGGTTCGCCGAGGCGGTGGCGGCGGCGCTCGAGGACGGCGTCCGCGTCTTCCTCGAGGTGTCCGCCCACCCCCTCGTGGCGCACTCGGTGACGGAGACGGCGCACGCAGTCGGTGCGGAGGACGTGCTCATGGCGGTGACCCTCCGCCGCGACCAGCCGGAGCTGGGCACGCTGCTGGTGAACCTCGCGCAGCTGCACTGTGCGGGCGTGGAGGTGGACTGGCGGTACGAAGGCGAGCTGGCCGGGCTGCCCGCCGTGCACTGGCAGCACCGCCCCTACTGGATCTTCCCCGAGACATCGGCCGAGAGCCGCGGCCGGGGCCACGACCCCGACACCCACACCCTCCTGGGCGGGCTCAGCACGGTGGCGAGCGCTCCCGCGCAACGGGTGTGGCAGACCCACCTGGACATGTCGAACCGCCCGTATCACCAGGACCACAAGGTGGTGGGCGTCGAGACGGTGCCCGCCTCAGTGGTGATCAACTCGTTCGTCACGGCGGCGGCCCGCGACGGCGGCACCCCAGGGCTGACCGACATCGTGTTGCGCACCCCGCTCGCGGTCACCCCGCCCCGCGTGGTGCAGGTCGTGCTCGACCAGAACCAGGTGCGGCTCGCCAGCCGCATCCGGCGGGCCGACGGCGCGGGAGGCGACGAGGACCAGGACCACGAGTGGATCATCCACGCCACGGCGAACGTGGAGCGGGGCGCCGTGGTGGGCTCGCGCCCGATGGAGGACATCGAGGCGATCCGCGCCCGCTGCCCGGAGGAGTGGACCTGGGCCCGCGTCGACCAGATCTTCCGCAACATGGGAGTGGACGGCTACACGTTCCCGTGGGTGGTGGAGGAGCTGAGGCGCAACGAGGTGGAGCAACTCGCCGTGGTGACCATCGACCACACGCCCAAGCTGCATCCGAGCAGCTGGACGGCCGTGATCGACGGCGCGCTGACGGTGAGCGGCGTACTGGTGACCAAGGAGGACTCGCGGACGCTGCGGACCTCCTCCCACCTCGACTCGATCGCCTTCCGGGGCGATCCCCCCGGGCGGGTCGTCGTGCACACGACGCGGTCCGCGGCGTCGCCGGAGACCACCATCGACGTGCTGGTCTCCGACATGGACGGCAACGTCGTGTGCGAGGCGAGCGGCCTGCGCTTCACTCAGGTGCACGACAAGCCGGGCAGCGCCCTGCCGCCGCGCCGACTGGTGCACGAGATCGCCTGGGAACCGGTCGAGCCGTCGACGGATGCCGGCCTCCCCGTCGAGCACGCGGTGCTGCTCGGCGACGAGGTGGTCACCACGCCGCTGGCCGAGCGGTTCGCCGCACGCGGGGTGCCCTGCCTGCGACTAGAGCGGGCCCAGGACCTGACCCACGTGCCCGGGGGCGGCCACGGGGTCCTGGTGGTGGCCCCGGAGCCGCAGCGCGCCGGGGAGACTCCGGAACAGGCGGCCGAGAGGTGCGCCTGGACGCTGATCGACGTCGCCCAGCACCTGGGCCGCCGCCCGCAGCGCACGGCCGACGGCACCGGACAGCCGCTCAAGCTGTGGTGCGTGACCACGGGCGTACGCACACCCCGGCACGAGTCGGACCTGTCCCACGCGCCGCTGTGGGGGGTGTCGAGGATCATCGCCGGTGAGCGCTCAGACCTGTGGGGAGGTCTGATCGACATCGCGGCCGAGGCGGCCCCGGTCGGCGCCGGCACGGCCGATCTGCTGCTCGACCTGTTCCGCGGCCTGGACGGCACCGAGGACATCGTGTCGGTCACGCCGGTCGGTGCGTTCGCGGCGCGGCTGACGCAGGTGGAGCGGCCGGTCGAGAGCCAGGCCCTGGAACTGCGACCCAACGGCACCTACCTGATCACCGGTGGGCTGGGCGGGATCGGTCTGGAGGTCGCCCGGTACCTGGCGGACCGAGGCGCCCGCCGTCTGGTGCTGGCCGGCCGGCGCGGACTGCCGCCCCGCTCGGAGTGGGAGCGGGTGCAGGAGCCCGGGGTGCGGGCCCGGATCGACGCGGTGCTCGCGCTGGAGTCGATGGGCGTGACCGTCCGGGTGCTCGCACTGGACATCTCGGACGCCGACGCGGTGGCCGCCGCCCTGTCGCCGTCGGCGTTGGACCTACCGCCCATCCGCGGTGTGGTGCACGCGGCGGGTGTCGTCTCCGACGCGCTGGTGGACAAGACGGACCGTCAGGGCCTCCGTACGACGCTGGCCCCGAAGGCCCAGGGCGCGATGGCGCTGCACCGGCTGTTCCCCGAGGGCACGCTGGACTTCTTCACAATGTTCTCGTCGTGCGGGCAGCTCGCCCGGCTCACCGGGCAGGCCAGTTACGCGGCGGCCAACTCGTTCCTGGACGCGCTCGCGGCGCTCCGTCACGCAGGCGGCCACACCGAGACGACCAGCCTCGGATGGACGCAGTGGCGGGGAACGGGCATGGGGCAGAGCACGGCCGGCACCACGATCCTGGAGGCCGAGTCACGGGGCTTGGGCGGCATCTCCGCGGCCGAGGCGTTCCGCGCCTGGTCGTTCGCCGACCAGTTCCGCCTGCCGTACGCCGCGATCCTGCGCGTGATGCCGGAACGGTCGCTTCCGGTGTTCTCGAGGCTGCAGGCCGCCGAGGCGGAGGAGTCCGAGGCCGGTGGCGAGACGGTCGACTGGGCGGCGCTGTCCGACGAGGAAATCGCGGAGCGGGTCCTGGCCGAGGTGCACGAAAGCGTGGCCGCCGAACTCAACCTGGCCACCGCCGACATCGCGCTCGACCGCCCGCTGGTCGAGCTGGGGGTCGACTCGGTGATGACGGTGGGCCTCAGGGTACGGCTGCATCGGCGCTTCGGCGTCGACCTGCCTCCCACGATCCTGTGGAGCAGTCCGACGGTGCGGGCTCTCGCCGACTTCCTGGTAGGCGAGGTGCGGGGCAACGACACCGAAGAGGACGAGACCGGTGCCGTGGACGAGGCGGCGGTGCCCGCCTGACGGCCGACTCCACCGGGCAGGGGATACGGCGTTCCCTGCCCGGTCCGCCGGCCGGCGGAGAGGTCCAGCCGGTGACCTAGCCGTGTCAAGGGGGAGGAGACCACGATGAGTTACCTCGGCGTTCCGGGTGCGAAGTTGTACTACGAGGTGTCCGGGACCGGACCGGTGTTGCTGCTGATCTCCGGAGGAACGGACGACGCGGACGACTTCGAGGGAGTCGTCCCGCTGCTCCATGACGCCTTCACCGTCGTCGCCTACGACTGCCGCGGACTCTCCCGCAGCCGTCTCGACGGGGGTCCGGTGGACGTCCCAGTCGAGGTCCACGCCGATGACGCACGGCGGCTGCTCCGCGCGGTCGGCGACGCACCGGCCCATGTGTTCGGCAGCAGCAGCGGCGGCCAGGTCGCGCTGTCCCTGACCGCCCGTCACCCGGAACTGGTCCGCGCCGTGGTGGCCCACGAGCCGCCCGCCGTCGCCCTCCTCCCCGACAGCGACCCGCGCAGCACCGTGCTCGCCGAGGCCCGTGCCGTCCACGCCCGCGAGGGGGTCAGGGCGGGTATGGCGGCGTTCGTCGCGGCGGCCGGCCTGGACAGGGTGAAGCACCCCGAGCGCTATGCGCCCGAGAGCCCCCAGGCCGCGATGAACACACAGAAACGGCTCGTCCGCATGGAGCGCAACCTGGAGTACTTCCTCTCCCACATCGTCGGGCCCGCGGCCGACTACGTGCCGGACGTCGACGCCCTGTCGTCGGTGTCGGCACCGCTCACCGTGGCGGTCGGGGACGCCTCCGAGGGCCAACTCGCCCACGCGACCGGGCGGGCGCTGGCCGCTCGCCTGGGGAGGGAGCCCGCTGTCTTCCCCGGCGGCCACGCGGGGTTCGTCACCCACCCCAGGGCGTTCGCCCGGGCGCTGCGCGCGGTGCTCGCGGGCCGGCCGAGCGCGGACTAGAGGGGTGTCTGCTGGTGCAGGACGACAAGCCAGGCGTCATTCTCACGGCTGTAGACGGTGGTGGCGAGAGCGGTGTGGTCGACGCCGCCCTGATCCGTCCGGGCCGTGTACTCGACCCGGTAGGTGACCAGAGCGCTGTCCGGCGAGAGCACCCGGACCTGCTGGTCGCTCAACTCGCTGCGCACGAACGGGTTGTGGTTGGCCTCGATCAGCGGAACGATCCGTTCCTTGTCGGCCGTTCCGAAACGGCTCACCAGGAGCGCGTCCTTGCGCAGCAGACGTTCGTAGGCCGTCCCGTCCCCGGCGCGGTTCGCCCGCCAGAGTTCCTCCTCCAGGGCGGACAGCAGTTTCTCGATATCGCTCATGAGGCCTCCGGGGAGCACGACCACGTGGGACACCTACAGTACGGACGTCACGCCCAGTCGCCAAAACAGCACTATGAGTGGCGTGTGGACTGATGGAGGGGAACGCCGACACCGAGGCCGGGCGGATCGACGGGTCCCGCACCGTCTCCCACCTGGACGTGCTTGAGTCGGAGGCGGTGCACATCTTCCGCGAGGTGGCGGGCGAGTTCGAGAACCCGGTGATCCTGTTCTCCGGCGGCAAGGACTCCATCGTCATGCTGCACCTGGCGCTGAAGGCGTTCGCCCCGGCGCCGGTGCCGTTCGCGCTGCTGCACGTGGACACCGGGCACAACTTCCCCGAGGTCATCGACTACCGCGACCGCAGGGTGGCGCAGCACGGCCTGCGACTGCATGTCGCATCCGTGCAGGACTACATCGACCGCGGTGTGCTCAAGGAGCGCCCGGACGGCACCCGCAATCCGCTGCAGACGCTGCCGCTGACGGAGAAGATCCAGTCCGAGCGGTTCGACGCCGTCATCGGCGGCGGGCGCCGGGACGAGGAGAAGGCCCGCGCCAAGGAGCGGGTGTTCTCGCTGCGCGACGAGTTCTCCCAGTGGGATCCGCGCCGCCAGCGGCCCGAGCTGTGGAACCTGTACAACGGCCGGCACGCGCCCGGCGAGCACGTCCGGGTCTTCCCGCTGTCCAACTGGACCGAGCTGGACGTGTGGCAGTACATCGCCCGCGAGAGCATCGAGTTGCCGCAGATCTACTTCGCCCACGAGCGCGAGGTGTTCCGGCGCAACGGCATGTGGCTGACCGCCGGTGACTGGGGCGGCCCCAAGGACGGCGAGACCGTGGAGAAGCGGCTCGTGCGCTACCGCACCGTCGGCGACATGTCCTGCACCGGCGCCGTCGACTCCGACGCGGTGACCCTGGAGCAGGTCATCACCGAGATCGCAGCTTCCCGGCTGTCCGAGCGCGGCGCGACGCGCGCTGACGACAGGCTCTCCGAGGCCGCGATGGAAGACCGCAAGCGCGAGGGGTACTTCTGAGCATGATCACGGAACTCTCCACCACCACCCTCCTGCGGTTCACCACGGCCGGCTCGGTCGACGGCGGCAAGTACACCCTCGTCGGACGGCTGCTGCACGACTCCAAGTCGGCTCTCGCCGACCAGCGGGAGGCCGTGTGCAGTGCGCCTCGGCCTCCCGGGGCCAGGATGGCCCGGACCTGGCGCTGCTGACGGACGGTTTGCGGGCCGAGCGCCAGCAGGGCATCACCATCGACGTGGCCTACCGCTACTGCGCCACGCTCCGGTACCGGTTCACCTGGCCGACACCCCGGGCCATGTTCAGTACCACCCGCAACATGGTCACCGGCGCCTCCACGGCCGAGCCCTGCAATGACGTCGACGAGCAGACCCGCCGGCCGGCACGCCGCGAATCGCCGTGCTGCTGTGTGTCCCGCACTTCGTGCTCGCCGTCAACAGTCAGGAGATGCCGTCCTCGATCTTGATGCTGTGACGCTGATGGCCCAGTCACACGGCCAGCTGCGGCGAAGCGCTATCCGAAAGGGGGCACATGGTGCCTGGCCAGCGCATTCCGTCGGTTCCCCACCGTCTGACCGACGGCCTGGACAGCGCCTTGCAGCTGGTCACGCGACTCCGGGACGTGGGGCTGACGGACGTCGTCGTCAGCGTCGGTGGCGGCGGGCTGATCGCCCGCATCGCGGCGGCCCTGCACGCCAGGCGCCCGGGCGTGCGGGTGTGGGGCGTGGAGACGGAGGGCGCCTCGGATGGGCCGGCACCTTCGGGCTGCTGTGACTTTACCCTCGGTAACCCGCAGGCGGAACGGCCGCCGGGCGCACTCATCCCCAACTCGCAAACGCTCCCGAAGAGTTGAATGAAAGGCAGGAACGGGGCGCGAATCGAGGTTCTTTGAACGCACCCCCGCGCGCGCCGCGTACCTCTGTGCAACACGAAACAGGGGTTCCAGCGAGGGATGACCATGACCAAGTCACACGTCTTCGCATACGAGTTGGTCGCCGGACGGTACCGGCTGCTGGAGGTCTTCGCCCGCGAGACGAACCGCCTGTGGTGGTACGCCGAGGACGTGGCGGCGGAGCAGCCCCGCCTGGTGGCGCAGACCGGCCTTCCCGAGCCCTGCGCCGAGGACACCGCGCGCCGGGTCACGGCCCGGGTCGTGCGGACCTCCGAGACCATGCGGCTGCTGCGCCCGGGCCAAGTCGCGGCGGTCGTCGACGCGGTGGTGGAGGCCGGCACCCTGTGGACGGTCACCGAGTGGGTCGACGGCACGCCCCTGTGCCGGCTCCTGGACGAGGAGGGCTCGTTCCACCCGGTGCGGGCCGCGCGCATCGGCCTGGAGCTGCTCGACGTGCTCCAGGCCGCGCACGACGAGGGCATCACCCACGGCGAGCTGAGTCCGGGCCAGGTCTTCGTGCGGGACGGCGGTCCCGTCGTCGTGACGGGCTTCGGCCTGGCCGGCGCCACCCTGGTGCCGCGGGTCACGGCGCCGTCGTACGCTTCGCCGGAACAGGCCCGCGACGAGCGCATCGGCCCGGCCGCCGACCTCTGGGCGCTCGGCGCGATGCTCTACACGATGGTCGAGGGCCGGCCGCCGTTCCGGGACCGCGGCCGGGCCGACGCCACCCTGAAGGCCGTGGACCGGCTGCCGTTGCGCACCCCGCTGCGGGCGGGCCCGCTCACCCAGGCCGTGCAGGGGCTGCTGCGCAAGGACTCCCGGGAGCGGCTGACCCGGAACGTGGTCCGCGAGGCCCTGAACCGGGCCCTCGCCGAGGACCCCGACGCCGACCGGCGGACCGCCCCCGTGCCCCGGCTGCGCGGCGCCTACCGGGGCGTGCGGCTCGCCGAGCCGGGGCGCGGCCGCCGGGCCCTGGCCGTGAGCACCGCGCTCGCCGTCGCCGTGGTCGCCCTCGGGGTCCTCGCCGCGACCCACCATCTGCCCGGTACCGGCACGGGTGCGCGGGGGAGAACCCCCGCGGCCGCCGCCCCCAAGGGCCCCACCGGCCGGGGCGGCGGCAGCCCCACGCCGACCACCTCCGCGTCCGCCTCCCCCGTCCTGCCGGCCGGCTACCGCACGTACACCGCCCCCGAGGGCTTCTCCGTGGCGCTGCCGTTGGGCTGGAGGCGGCTGACCACCTCCCGCGCGAGCGATCTCGCCTACCGCATCACCTTCGGCCCGGGCGGCGCCTCCCCCACCCTCGCCGTCACCTACAGCCGGCGCGTCGGCCGGGACCCGGTCGCCGTCTGGCGGGACAACGTCGAGCCGGGCCTGCGGCAGCTGCCCGGCTACCAGCGCATCGGGACCGTCCGGGCCACCACCTACCAGGGCCGCGCGGCCGCCGACATCGAGTGGCTGGCCGGGTCCGGCAGCACGCGCGTGCACACCTTCGGCCGCGGCTTCCTGCTCGGCGGCGGCCGGGGTTTCTCCCTGCGCTTCACCACCCCGGCCGGGAGCTGGGAGGACGCCGCGAACCGGCGGGCGCTGCGGACCTTCCTGCAGACCTTCCGGGAGACCAGGGGCTGACCGGCGCCCGCGGCCGTTTTCCGCCCGCCGGCCCGGGGACCCGCCCCCCGTGGTGCACATCCCTGCTGCCGGCGCTGCGGGAGGCGTTCGGCTGACGCCCGCGGAATCGGAATCAGCCGGGCGGGTGAGCAACACGGGCCCATCGGGGGTACTGGAGGGCCCTACGCCGATCGTCCCCGGAGGCTCTCGCGTGAACTCGTTCGTGCACACGACCCTGGTGGTGCAGCTCCACGCGCACGGCACCGGCCGGTGTCCGGTGCTCGCCCACCTCGGCTACGACGCCGACGACCCGTTCGCCGTCACGGCCGTCTTCGGCCACGACGGCCGTGTGCTGGCCGGCTGGCGGCTGGACCGGGAGATGCTCGGCGAGGGGCTGACCAGGCCGGTCGGCGTCGGTGACGTGCGCATGCGTCCAGCCACCACCGGGATGTGGCACGAGCTGCGCATGGAGTTCCTGGGCGACATCCGCCCGGACGGCGGCCGGCACCACGCGGTGGTGTACGCGTGGGCGCCGGCGGTCGCCGCGTTCCTGCGGGAGACCCATCGGATCGTCCCGCCGGGCAGCGAACGCTTCCCGGCGGACGAGCTGTTGGCCGACATCCTCTCCACGGGCTGACCGCGCGCCGGGCCCCGCCTACGTCCGCCCCTCGTGGCCCGCGTGGCTGGTGTACCGGCGGCGGGCCCACAGCGGCAGGCCGTACCAGCACAGCACGTACCAGGCGACGACGGCCGCGACCAGCCACGCCGTCGCGCTGTCGTGCAGGGCCACGCGGAGCACGAGCAGCAGCGCGGACGTCATGGTGGCGAGCAGCAGGACGAGACCGGCGAAGGTCATCCGGGAGGCCAGCCGCACCGCCTGGGGCTTGACCCGGCGGCCCGAGACCAGGCGGTGCAGGGAGACCGGGCCGATGAGGGCGCCGGTGGTGCACGAGCCGAGGACCACGGTGACGATGTAGATGATCTGGTCGGTGTCGCCGAGCCGCTCGTACTTCGGCTGGAAGACGACGGTCAGCAGGAAGCCGAACAGGATCTGCACGCCCGTCTGGGCGACGCGGACCTCCTGGATGAGCTCACCCCACATCCGGTCCGCCCGCTCCTCCTCGGTCTCGTTCCGCCCCCGGCGCCGTGCCGCCTGCTCCATGCGGTGCGGATAACCGCCCGCCCGTCCGTTCAAACGGCGTGTGCGCCGACGACTACCAGCGGTGTCCGACCTGCTGCTCGATGCTCCGCTCGTACAGGTCCCGGATCGCGGTGAGCGTCTTTGCGGGCAGCGGCGGCAGCTTGGCGGCGGCCGCGTTGGCGCGGGCCTGCTCGGGGGTGCGGGCTCCGGGGATCACCGTGGTGACGCCGTCCTGCTCGATGATCCAGCGGAGCGCCAGCTGGGCCGGGGTCCAGCCCTGCGGCGCGAGCGCCGCGAACTCGGCGGCCGCCTCGACACCCGTGCCGTAGTCGACGCCGGAGAAGGTCTCGCCCTGGTCGAAGGCCTCGCCGTGCCGGTTGAAGGTGCGGTGGTCGTTCGCGGCGAACACCGTGTCCTTCGCGTACTTGCCGGACAGCAGACCGGAGGCGAGCGGCACGCGCGCGATGATGCCGACGCCGGCCTCGCGGGCGGCGGGCAGCACCTCGCGCAGGGGCTTCATGCGGAACGGGTTGAGGATGATCTGCACGCTCGCCACGTTCGGCCGGGCGATCGCGGTCAGCGCCTGCGCGCAGGTCTCCACGCTCACCCCGTAGGCGGCGACGCGCTCCTCCTCGACCAGGGTGTCCAGGGCGTCGAACACCGCGTCGGAGGAGTAGACGGCGGTGGGCGGGCAGTGCAGCTGCACCAGGTCGATGCGGTCCACGCCCAGGTTGCGGCGCGAGCGGTCGTTCCAGGCGCGGAAGTTGTCGAGGATGTAGTTCTCGGGGACCTGCTCGACCCGGCGGCCCATCTTGGTGGCCACGAGCACGTGCAGGTCGGGCCGGCTGCGCAGGAACGTGGCGATGGTCTGCTCGCTGCGCCCGTCGCCGTACACGTCGGCGGTGTCGAAGAAGGTGACCCCGGACTCGGCGGCGGCCTCCAGTACGGTCAGAGCGTCCTTCTCGTCGACGTCACCCCAGTCGGCGCCCAGCTGCCATGTGCCGAGACCGACCACCGATGCCCACTGACCCGACCTGCCGATTACGCGTTCGTCCATGGCGCCAGTGTGTCATCCGCCACCGCGCCCCGCGGAACCGGCCGCTCCGCAGGGCTCCTGGAAGCGTTGCGCGGCCCGCCGCGGCGGCCGTCCGTCGTCCATGACGCACCGGGCCGGTCGCGGCGGCTAGTCCCGGCCGGCCGTGGCGCGGGCCTGCTGGAGGGCGCGGGCCGCGCGGGGGCCGAGCCAGCGCTTGAGCCTGCGCAGCACGTCGAGCTGCCCGGCCGCCTTGTCGAGACCGTAGTACAGCTGGGGCGGGACGTACGGCAGCAGCGGCGAGTGGCGCTGGCCGAGCAGGGCGAACATGCGGTGCGGGGGGAGGTGGATGTAGCGGGGCAGGTTCTCGTACCACTGGGCGCTGTGCCGGGCCGCGCTCTGCACCGAGAGCAGCGCGGCCTGGCGCCGGCTCTGGTAGGCGGCGAGGGCGTCGGGCAGGGCGGCGTGCTCGCGCAGGGCGGCGGCGAGGCACATGGCGTCCTCCAGGGCGAGGGTGGTGCCGGCGCCGATGGAGTAGTGCGTGGTGTGGGCCGCGTCGCCGAGCAGGACCAGGTTGCCGTGGTGCCAGGTGCGGTTGGTGAGCGTGCGGAAGGTCTGCCAGGTGGCTCCGGGGCGGCCGACGAGGGGATGGCCGTCGAGGACGCCGGCGAAGAGCTTCTCCAGCAGGGCGAGGCCCTCGCCCGCGCCCGCGCGGTGCAGGCCGAGGCCGGTGAAGGTGCGCGGGGAGCATTCGACGACGCAGGTGCTGTGCTCGCCGCTGTAGCCGTAGCCGTAGGCCCAGATCCAGCCGTGCTCCGTCTCGGTGAAGGCGAAGGTGAACGCGTCGAAGACCTTGGTGGTGCCGAGCCAGATGTACGGGTTGCGGCCGGAGCTGATCTCGGTGCCGAAGCGCCCGGCGTGGCGGCCGCGCAGGGCGCTGTGCACGCCGTCGGCGGCGACGACGAGGTCCGCGTCGGCGGGCGGTTCGGTGACCTCGCTGTCGAACCGCAGGTGCACGCCGAGGCCGCGGGCCCGTTCGGCGAGCAGGTCGAGCAGCCGCCGGCGGCCGATGCCGAAGCCCTCGTCGCCGTGGTGACGCGCCGTCAGGTCGCCCACGTGGGCGACGCCTTCGCGCCAGCGGACGGATGCCTCCTCCACCGACCGCGCCAGGGTGTGGTCGGTGGCCCGGAGCCGGTCGAGGAGGCCGCGCCAGTACGTCACGCCCCAGCCGTAGGTGGACCCCTCGGGGTTGCGCTCGTGGACGGTCACGTCGTGGGACGGCTGCTGCCGCTTGAGCAGGATGGCGAGGTACAGGCCCGCGGGCCCGCCTCCGACGCAGACGACCTTCACAGGCACCCCTGAGAGTTACGGACAGCTGTTGATCGCCACGCAGAGTAGCAGCGACGTCGGCCCGTTCGATCGCGCCAGTCTGGCGCGGTGAGCCGCGCCACCCGGACGGGCGGCGGCCGGGAAAGACCGCCGGAAAGGCGCGCGACCCGGCAAGGAATTCCCCGTTCCGGGACCGTCGGCCCCGGAGTCACAACAAGATCATCTTCGTTCAATCCCGCACGGCTTATCGGCAATTGTCCGGATCGCAGCCAACCGGCTTCCGGCGATTTCTCCCCCTCCCGCGCCGCCGGATAGGCATGCGTCGTCACCACCACGACCCCCTTCACGGAGGACCCGTATGCCCGGCATCACCCGCCGCCGCGCGCTCACCGCGGCGGCCACGCTCGCCGCCACCGCCTCGGCCGCCGCCCTCGCCGTGCCCCGCGCCTCGGCCGCCGGCCCCGGGCACCCCGTGGACGAGGCCTTCGACGAGGTCTACAAGGGCCGCCGGATACAGGGCCGTCCGGCGGCGGCCGACGAACACCGCCACGAACACGGCGGCGGTTACGCGGTGTTCGTGGACGGCGTCCAGCTGCACGTGATGCGCAACGCCGACGGCAGCTGGATCAGCGTCGTCAGCCACTACGCCCCGGTGCCCACCCCGCGCGCCGCCGCCCGTGCCGCGGTGGACGAGCTGCAGGGCGCGCCGCTGCTGCCGTTCCCCGCCAACTGACCGCCGTCGCAAGGACATCCGGAGCACCGCGCACCATGACCGTACGCAAGAACCAGGCCGCCCTGACCGCCGACGAGAAGCGGCGGTTCGTCGCCGCCGTCCTCGAACTCAAGCGCAGCGGACGCTACGACGACTTCGTCCGCACGCACAACGCGTTCATCATGTCCGACACGGACACCGGCGAGCGGACGGGCCACCGCTCCCCGTCCTTCCTGCCCTGGCACCGCAGATTCCTGCTCGACTTCGAGCGGGCGCTGCAGTCCGTGGACCCCTCGGTGGCGCTGCCCTACTGGGACTGGAGCACCGACCGCACGGTGCGTGCCTCGCTGTGGGCGCCGGACTTCCTCGGCGGCACCGGGCGCAGCACGGACGGCCGGGTGACGGACGGCCCGTTCGCCGCGTCCACCGGCAACTGGCCGATCACGGTGCGGGTGGACGGCCGTACCTTCCTGCGCCGCTCGCTCGGCACCGGGGTGCGCGAGCTGCCCACCCGGGCAGAGGTGGAGTCGGTGCTCTCGATACCGGCGTACGACGCGGCGCCGTACAACAGCGCCTCGGACGGCTTCCGCAACCATCTGGAGGGCTGGCGCGGGGTCAACCTGCACAACCGGGTGCACGTCTGGGTCGGCGGCCAGATGGCCACCGGTGTCTCGCCCAACGACCCGGTGTTCTGGCTGCACCACGCCTTTGTCGACAAGCTGTGGGCCGAGTGGCAGCGCCGGCACCCGGGCGCGGGCTATGTGCCGACGGGCGGCACACCGCACGTGGTGGATCTGCACGAGACGATGAAGCCGTGGAACGACGTGCGCCCGGCGGACCTGCTCGACCACACGAGGTTCTACACCTTCGACCGCTGAGGACGGGTGAGGACGGCTGAGGGCGACGGGCGACGGGTGAGGACGGCTGGTCAGGCCTCGGCGGCCCGGCACTCCGGGTGGCCCCAGCCCTGGGCGTTCTTGGCGATCTTCTCGCCGGCCGCGTAGGAGCGGCCGCACACGCAGCGGCCCGCGAACTTGGCCTTGATGGTGCGGGAGGACGCCGCGCCACCGGTGCGGCGGGGTGCGGCCTTGCTGCGCGGTGCGGTGGCCTTCGGGGTGTCGGGCGAAGGGGGAGGCTCGGGCGAGCCGAGCGCGCTGCCCGCCGCCTCCTGCGCCGAGGCCGCCCGGCTGGCGGCGCGGTCGGCGAAGTCGTTCAGCGGGTCGCCGTCGGCCTGGTGGGCGGGCACGTAGCGGAACTGGACCGACCGGCCGTCGAGGAGGGCGTCGATGCGGACCACCAGGTCCTGGTTGGCGACCGGCTTGCCGGCGGCCGTCCGCCAGCCGTTGCGCTTCCAGCCCGGCAGCCAGGTGGTGACGGCCTTCATCGCGTACTGGGAGTCCATGCGGATCTCCAGCGGCACGTCCGGTTCGACGGCCGCCAGCAGCCGCTCCAGGGCGGTCAGTTCGGCCACGTTGTTGGTGGCCCGGCCGAGCGGGCCCGCCTCCCACCGGGCGGGCGTCCGCTCGTCCTCGTCCGAGACCACCCATGCCCATCCGGCCGGCCCGGGGTTCCCTTTCGAAGCCCCGTCGCACGCGGCCACCACACGTTCACGCATGCGCACGATCATCCCATGGCCGCGAGGGCTGCGGGACCGGGCCGGTCAGACGTCCCTGATCTGCGGCATCTCGCCCTCGGTGACCATGATGTCGATCACCGAGAAGTTCGCGCCCTGCGGGTCGCTGAGCGCCGCGAACCGGCCGAAGGGGCTGCTCATCGGGCCGAAGCGGAGGATGCCGCCGAGCTTGGTGGCCCGGGCGACGGCCTCGTCGCAGTTGTCGACCGCGAAGTAGACGTTGATGTAGGAGGGCACCTCGGGCGGGAAGTCGTCGGTCATCCGCATCCGGCCGAGGACGGTCTCCTCGCCGACGTCGAACATCCGGAAGTCCACCGCGTCGTCCACGATGTCCTTCATCCGGTACGGGAACACGGCGGAGAAGAAGGCGTCCGCCTTCTCGGGCTCACGCGTGAAGACCTCGGCCCAGCAGTACGCACCCGGGGTGGCCGTCTCCTCGAAACCCTCGTGGGTCCCCGCCTGCCACACCCCGAAGACGGCGCCGCTGGGCTCGCGGGCCAGGCACATGGTGCCGAAGTCGCCGACCTGCATCGGCTCCATCAGCACCTCGCCGCCGTTCTCCCGGACCTTCTCCGCGGTGGCGGCGGCGTCCGGCGAGGCGAAGTACAGGCACCACTGCGACTGGCCCTCCTGGCCGGGCATGGGGGGAACCACGGCGGCCACCGCCTTGCCGTCCACGTAGGCCTGCGTGTAGTTGCCGTACTCCGACGTCGACTCGCCGAAGGTCCAGCCGAGGACGTCCGCGTAGAACTTCTTGGCGCCCTCGATGTCACTGAACATCGCATCGGCCCAACAGGGCGTTCCCTCGGGTTGTACGGCCATGCTCGCCGCCCTCCTGTGCTCGTGCCGGCCCCCGATTGCTCACGCTAGCCACCACGCCCCCGACCCGCGCGCCGAACGGCCGGACTGTCCCACACTGGAGGTGGGAACCGCTGCCTGCGGAAGGGCGGACGCGATGACGACGCCGACGATGCGGGCCTGGTTCGTGGTGGGGCCCGGGCCGGTCGAGGGGGATCCGCTGCGCCTCGTGGAGCGGCCGGTACCCGTGCCCGGCGCGGACGAGCTGCTGGTGCGGGTGCGGGCCTGCGGGGTGTGCCGGACCGACCTGCACGTCACCGAGGGCGACCTGCCGGTGCACCGGGCCGGGGTGACGCCCGGGCACGAGGTCGTCGGCGAGGTGGCCGGGACCGGATCCGGGGTCGAGGACTTCGCCGTGGGCGACCGGGTCGGCGTGGCCTGGCTGCGGCGCACCGACGGGGTGTGCCGCTACTGCGCCCGGGGCGCCGAGAACCTGTGCCCGGGCTCGCAGTACACCGGCTGGGACGCCGACGGCGGCTACGCCGAGTACACCACCGTGCCGGCCGGCTTCGCCTACCGGCTGCCCGGCGCCCTGGACGACGTGACGGCGGCGCCGCTGCTGTGCGCCGGGATCATCGGGTTCCGCGCCCTGCGGCGGAGCGGGCTGCCCGAGGGCGGGCGGCTCGGCCTGTACGGCTTCGGGGGCAGCGCCCATCTGTGCGCGCAGGTCGCGCTCGCCGAGGGCGCCACCGTGCACGTGGTGACCCGGGGCGAGGCCGCCCGGCGGCTGGCCCTGGAGCTGGGCGCGGCCTCCGCACGGGACCTGCCGGGGCCGCCGCCGGAGCCGCTGGACGCCGCGATCCTGTTCGCCCCGGTCGGCGACCTGGTCCCGGTCGCGCTGCGCGCCCTCGACCGGGGCGGGGTGCTCGCGCTCGCGGGCATCCACCTGAGCGATGTACCGCCGCTGCGCTACGAGACCGAACTGTTCTACGAGAAGGAGCTGCGCAGCGTGACCGCCAACACCCGGGCGGACGGGCGGGAGTTCCTCACCCTGGCGGCCCGGTACGGGGTGCGGGCGACCACGCACCCCTATCCGGCGGCGCGGGCGCCCCAGGCGCTGCGGGACCTGAAGGCGGGCCGCTTCGACGGGGCCGCCGTGCTGGTCACCGACGAGTTCTGACACAGGTCACACGGCTCACGGAAGCGGTCCACCGGCGCAGGAGCGTGCCGCAGGCCACTCCCGCCTCCGACACGGGGTTTACGACCCGCGGGGCGCCCGTCCGCCCCGTTCACGCCGTACCGGCGCCCCCACCAGGCCTGTTTGGGTGGATCACCGGCGCACCGCCGTCACGTTCACCACGGACCGATGCCGGTCCCCCTTTTCGTCCACCGCTCCGCTGGAGGGAATGTGTCCACACCGGACAGCGCCACCGCTTGCGCCGTCGACGAACCCGCTCCCGGACCCGGGGCCGACGGGCAGCTCACCAGCCTCGGCACCCGGGCGGCACGCCGGCTCGCCACCACCACCAAGTCCGAACCGCAGATGCAGGCCATCACCTCGCGATGGCTGCTGAAGACGCTGCCGTGGGTGGACGTCAGGGGCGGCACCTACCGGGTCAACCGCCGCCTCCAGCTGCGCACCGGACGCGGCCGGGTGCACTTCGAGCAGAACGGCGCCGACGACATCCGGGTCGTCCCCGAGACGCTGACCGAGCTGCCGGTCCTGCGCGGCTACCCCGACACGGGGGTCCTGCGGGAGATCGCCGGCCGCTTCCGGCCCCGGGAGGTACGCGCGGGCCAGATGCTGTTCGAGGCCGGCCGGCCGGTGACGGAGGCCTACCTGGTCGTGCACGGCCGGTTCACCCGCTTCACCACCGGCAAGTACGGCGACGAGGAGATCATCGGCGTCGTCACCGACGGCGACCAGATGGGCGACGAGGCCGTCGGCCGGTCCGACCCGCGGTGGCTGACGTCGGTGCGGGCGGAGACCGCGGGCGTGGTGCTCGCGCTGCCCTGGGCCGTCGTCGAGGAGGTCACCGGGCGGGTGCCGTCCCTCGCCGCGCACCTGCGGGCGTACGTCGAGCGGCAGCGCAGGCCGATGAACCGCAAGGGCGAGGCCGAGGTGCCGGTGCGGGCCGGGCACGTGGGCGAGCCGACGCTGCCCGGCGGCTTCGTGGACTACGAACTCTCGCCCCGGGAGTACGAGTTGTCCCTGACCCAGACCGTGCTGCGGGTGCACACCCGGGTCGCCGACCTCTTCAGCCACCCGATGGACCAGACCCAGCAGCAGCTGCGGCTGACCGTGGAGGAGATCCGCGAGCGCCAGGAGTGGGAGCTGGTCAACAACCGGGAGTTCGGGCTGCTGCACAACGTCGACTACGGCCAGCGGATCAGCACCCTCACGGGCCCGCCCACCCCGGACGACATGGACGAGCTGCTGTCGATGCGCCGCAGGACCAAGGTGTTCCTCGCCCATCCGAAGGCGATCGCCGCGTTCTTCCGCCAGTGCAACCGGCGCGGACTGGTCCCCGGCACCGCGAGCGTCGACGGCCACGAGGTCCCGGCCTGGCGCGGCGTGCCGATCCTTCCGTGCGGCAAGATCCCGGTCGGCGAGGACCACACCACCAGCATCATCGCGCTGCGCACCGGCGAGGCCGACCAGGGGGTCGTCGGCCTCTACCAGACCGGTATCCCGGAGGAGTTCCAGCCGGGTCTGAACGTGCGGTTCATGGGCATCGACTCCGCCGCGATCGCCGGCTACCTCGTGACCGCCTACTACTCGCTGGCGATCCTCGTCCCGGACGCGGCCGGAATCCTGGAGAACGTCCAGATCGGCCGGTTCCCCGCATGACGTCCGAGCACGCGGCGGAAACGGCCGCGCCCGCATACGCCCTGCCCGGGCCGCCCGACATCGCCGCCGCCCTGCGCAGGCCCCGCCGCACCGGCGCGATCCCCGGACTGCGCCACCGGCCGGCCGCTCCGGCCGACCCGGCGAAGGCGGCCGAGGTGGACCGCCGGCTGGAGAGCTGGGCCCGCGGCCTGGATCTGTTCCCGGAGGCCTGGAAGGGAGACTTCTCCGGCTTCCAGTTCGGCCGGGCCGTCGTGCTGCAGCATCCGGGCGCCCTCGACCTGGACCGGCTGACGGTCGCCGGCAAGCTGCTGCTCGCCGAGAACATCGTCGACTCCTGCTACTGCGAGGAGGACGAGGGCCGCGGCGGATCGCGGCGCGGTCTGGGCGGCCCGCTGATCATCGCCCAGTCGGCGCTCGACCCCTACCACGGCATCCCGGAGCTGGAGGCCCAGTGGCGGCAGGGCATCCAGGCCGACGGTCCCCTTCGCTCGTACCACTGCGCGCTCGCGGACTACGCGGCCTTCGCCACGCCCGGCCAGACCGACCGGTTCGTCCACGACATCGCCCGGCTGCACATGGGCTACCTGGGCGAGGCCGCCTGGATGGAGACGAGGTACGTGCCCCGCGTCTGGGAGTACCTGGTGATGCGGCAGTTCAACAACTTCCGCCCCTGCCTGTCGATCGTGGACGCCGTGGACGGCTACGAACTGCCGGCGCAGATCTACGCCCGCCCCGAGATCCAGCGGATCACCGCCCTCGCCTGCAACGCGACGACGATCGTCAACGACTTGTACTCCTTCACCAAGGAACTGGCGAGCGACCCGGACCACCTCAACCTGCCGCAGGTGGTCGCCGCCAGCGAGCGGTGCGGGCTGAAGGCCGCGTACCTCAAGTCCGTCGAGATCCACAACCGGATCATGGCCGCCTTCGAGGAGGAGTCGGCCGTGCTGTCCGCCACCTCACCGCTCGTGGAGCGCTACGCCCGCGGGCTCGCCGCCTGGGTGTCCGGCAACCACGAGTGGCACGCCACCAACACCCACCGCTACCACCTGCCCGACTACTGGTGACCCACCAGTGGTGAAACACCGTCAGCCGCACCATGAGGAGCCGTCCTTGACCACCGCCCCCGCCGCCCGCACCGCCCCCCTCCCCGTCCCGGCCCAGTCGACCTATCAGAACCGGGTCGCGGAGTACTGGAACGCCGAGGAGAACCCGGTCAACCTCGAACTCGGCCGGATCGACGACCTGTACCACCACCACTACGGCATCGGCGAGGCCGACCGGACGGTCCTCGACGAGCCCGACGCGGACCGGCGCCGGGAGCGGATCACCGCGGAACTGCACCGCCTGGAGCACGCGCAGGCCGAGCTGCTCGCCGCGCACCTCGGGCCGCTCTCCCCCGCCGACCGCGTCTTCGACGCCGGCTGCGGCCGGGGCGGCGGGAGCGTCGTCGCGCATCTGCGCCACGGCTGCCACGCCGACGGTGTCACCATCTCGGCGAAGCAGGCGGACTTCGCCAACGGGCAGGCCCGCGCCCGGGGCATCGACGACAAGGTGCGCTACCACCACCGCAACATGCTCGACACCGGCTTCGAGACCGGCGCCTACGCGGCGTCCTGGAACAACGAGTCCACCATGTACGTCGAACTGGACCTGCTGTTCGCCGAGCACGCCCGGCTGCTGCGCCGCGGCGGACGCTACGTCGTGATCACCGGCTGCTACAACGACACCTACGGGCGGGCCTCGCGCGAGGTGTCCCTGATCAACGCCCACTACATCTGCGACATCCACCCGCGCTCGGAGTACTTCAGGGCGATGGCCCGCAACCGCCTGGTGCCGGTGCGGGTCGAGGACCTGACCCCGGCCACGATCCCGTACTGGGAGCTGCGCAGGCAGGCCGCCCATCTGGCCACCGGCATCGAGGACACGTTCCTGGCCGCCTACCGCAACGGCAGCTTCCAGTACCTGCTGATCGTGGCCGACCGGGTCTGAGGCGGCGAAACTCCGTCGACAGCAGGGGCGTCGGTCCGCTGGGATGGCCCCGATGAACGCCGTGAACACGCAGCGCATGCACGCGGACGAGGTCCACCTCGACGCCCCGCTGGTCCAGAAGCTGATCGCCCGCCGGTTTCCGGAGTGGGCCGGGCTGCCCGTGCGCCGGCTCGCGTCCTTTGGGACCGAGAACGCCATGTTCAGGCTGGGCACCGATCTGGTGGTACGGCTGCCCCGCCGGCCCGGCGCAGTGCCGGACCTGGTCCACGAACAGCGCTGGCTGCCCCGGCTCGGGCCGCTGCTGCCGGTGGCCGTGCCTCAGCCGGTGGGCGTGGGGGAGCCGGACGCCGGTTACCCGTGGCCGTGGTCCGTCTACCGCTGGCTGCAGGGGACCAATCCGGGGGGCTGGGCGCTGTCGATCTCGCTGATCCAGCTGCCGTACTACTGGGACACCAACCCGGCCCTGGCGGAGAACTCCCGGCATGTGGTCGCCGAGATGCTCGCCGAGGCCGGGTAGGCGCGGGGCCCGGTCACTCCCCCGCGTACGCCCGCTCCAGTGCGGCGACGTCGAGCTTGCCCATGCCCAGCATGGCGCGGGTGGTGCGGGCGGCCTTCTCGGCGTCCGGGTCGCCGATCAGGTCGATCAGCCGGTCGTAGACGACCTGCCAGGAGACGCCGTACCGGTCCTTGAGCCAGCCGCAGGGGCCGGCCTGGCCTCCGTTCTCGGTGAGCTTGCTCCAGTAGTAGTCGATCTCCTGCTGGTCGGCGCAGCGGATCTGGAAGGAGACGGCCTCGCTGAACGTGTACTGGGGGCCGCCGTTGAGCGCGACGAACTTCTGGCCGTTGGCCGTGAACTCCACGGCCAGCACGGAGCCGGCCGGGCCGGGCCCGGCCTCGGTGCAGCGGCCGACGCGGCCGATGCTGGAGTTCTTGAACACGGACACGTAGTAGTGCGCGGCCTCCTCCGCCCGGCCGTCGAACCAGAGACACGTGGTGAAACCGTCGGTGGTCATGAGCACCTCCTGGAGCGTGGAACGCGGTCACCAGTGTCGACCGCCGCCGGCCGGGAAACTCATCGGTCACGCACCGGACGATCCGTAACGGGCCGGCCGGCACCCCCCGCCCGGCATCCGGGGACATGGGCTCCGACGCGAGCATCCGCCCCCTCCGGTTGCCGGTCCCCGGCACGATCTGGACGACCTGTGCGCCCGCCCGGACCGCGCCCCCCGGCCGGCCGAACTGCCCGGCGCGGGTACTTCACGGCCACGGCGAGCGGAACCGGACCCTGACGGCCGGAGATGTGCGCGCGTTCGTGCGGGGCCGCGGGAGAAGTGGTCCGGGAGGTGGGTCAGGCGGCCAGGCACAGCCCGCTGCCGGGCCGCTGCGGCGCGCGGGTCCGGCGGACGGCCGTGGTCCGCCGGGTCAGCTCGCCGTGCGCGCGTGACAGCAGTTCGCCGAGGCCCAGGCCGAGGGCGTGCGCGGCGGCCGCGAGGACCTCCGAGGATGCCTCCTTGCGGCCGCGCTCGACCTCGGACAGGTAGGGCAGGGAGATCCGGGCCGCGTCGCCGACGTCCTTGAGCGTGCGCTGCTGCGCGAGCCGCTCACGACGCAGCACGTCACCGACCAGATCGCGCCACAGGGGCTCCCTGGGCACGGCCTCCGGTCCGGTCGGGCGGGCCGGACGCAGCGGGATCACTCGGGCTTCGTCGCTCACCTGGTTGCTCACTTGGTCACTCACCCCGGTCAGCCTAGGAGCGGCCCTGCGCGGAGCAAGGGGCCGGCGTTGCGCCCAGAGGGAAATCGCGGGCCGCGGACGGGCGACGGCGACCGTTTCCGGCCACTGCCGGACGGGAGGCGCATGCGCGTTGTCACCGCGGGTACCCGGCGGGTGAGCGACTCCGCGCATACGAATGAAACACCCGATTCCGGGTATCCGCCACACGCGGGAATCGCACACAGAGGCCGACAAGCCAGATGTCGAACCGTGACGTTCATGGGAGAGGCAATGACAACCGCCGGGATCCGGTCGCAAGCAGAGGTCGCCGAGAGGGCCGAGCAGGACAGGTCGGGCGAGGAATCACTGCCTGGCATCGCGGACCCGGCGTCCGTGGCCCCGCGCGACGCGCGGGCGCTGTCCCGTCAGTTCTTCCGGCGGCTGACCGAGCTGGAGGAGGGCACGCACGAGTACCAGTACGCGCGCAACACCCTCATTGAGATGAACATGTCGCTCGTACGGTTTGCGGCCGGACGGTTCCGCGGTCGCGGTGACGACATGGAGGACATCGTCCAGACCGGCATGATCGGCCTGATCAAGGCCATCGACCGGTTCGAGCTGGCGCGCGAGGTCGAGTTCACCTCGTTCGCGCTGCCGTACATCGTCGGCGAGATCAAGCGGTTCTTCCGGGACACCACCTGGGCGGTGCACGTGCCGCGCCGGCTCCAGGAGCTGCGGGTGGAGCTGGCCAAGGCGCGCGAGGAGCTGTCGAGCCGGCTCGACCGGGACCCCACGGTCGCCGAGCTGGCCACGTTGATGAACATCCCCGAGGACCAGGTGGTCGAGGCCCAGCTCGCCTCCAACGGCTACAACTCCGCCTCCCTGGACGCCGCGCTCACCGGTGATGGTCCCGAGGACGGCGAGGCGGTGCTCGCGGACTTCATCGGCGTGGAGGAGGAGGGGCTGCGGCTCGTCGAGGACTTCCACGCCCTCGCTCCGCTCATGGCGGAACTGAGCGAGCGCGACCGGGAGATCATCCACCTGAGGTTCGTCGAGGAGGCCACCCAGGCGGAGATCGGGGAACGGCTCGGCTGCTCCCAGATGCACGTCTCACGGCTGATCAAGCGGATCATCACGCGGCTGCGCCAGGGAATGCTCGGCGAGCTCGGCTGCGCCTGACACCGACGGCAAGCACGCTCGGCGCCCCCGGAGACGGGGGGCGCTCAGCTGTTCGGCCGTTCAGTCCGCTCGTCGAGGCGCCGGTCCGCTCGACGCGCCGGTCCGCCCGACCGTCGGTCCCGCCCGGCCTTCGGTCCATCCGGCCTACGGCGGCCCCCTCAGCGCTCCAGCGCGTCCCGGACCTTCGGCGGCCTGCTCAGCGCTCCAGCGGCGGCCCGCTCAGCGCTCCAGCTCGAAACGGGCCCGGACGCGCTTGCCGACGGGCACCCGCTCCACGGTGACCTCGGCGGCCAGCGCGTGCACGATCTCCAGGCCGTGCCGCCCGACCCGCTGCGGATCCTTCGGGAACCGGCGGGGCAGCGCCGAGCTGCTGTCGTAGACGGACACCGTCACCGCGGTGTCCGTGCCCTCCAGTTCCAGGATGTAGGGGCCGTTGCTGTGCCGGTCCGCGTTGGTGACCAGCTCGCTCACCACCAGGAGCAGCTCCCCGTCGGCACGGCGGCCGGCCGTGGCGCACCACTCGGTGCGCAGTTGTTCCAGAAACCGGGACGCGAAGGCCCTCGCCTCCGCGATGCATCCGGGTTCTCCGGTGTAGTGCGCCGCGCGTCGCAGCGGCTCCACGGGTACGTCGAAACCAGCCGGTATCACTGCCCCGCCCAGATCCTCGGTCATGCTGTCATGCTGTCTCTCTCGGAAGCCCGGAAGCCCGGAAGCCCGCTCCGGCCCGGTCGGGTCACTGGTGCACGAATCCCCATACCCCGCACCGCGCCCGGCAGTCCCCCGATGTGTTCGCCGACCGCGCACAGTGGCGAGGGTCACGTCCGCACACGGTGGTCGGTCACCCCGCCGGTGAGCCGGTGACCGACGGCCCCGGGCCCGACGAGGACGGCGGCCGGGAGGCGGGCGGCGGTGTCGACGCGGAGCCCGATGCCCCCGAGGACGGGGACTCGGCCCCGGACGAGGGCGACTCCGGCGACGGCTGCGTGGACGAGGACCCCCCGGACGGCGACGCGGACGGCGCCGGCGAGGACGGGGGCCGCGACCCCGGGGACGCCGGCGACGAGGACGGGGACGCCGACTTGCTCGGACCGCCCGAAGCGGGTGGGCAGCCCGGCGAACCGGGCGTGCCGGGCGGGCACGGAACGGGCGTGGTCCACGGGTGCGCCTCGGCGGGCGGACTGGCGTGCTGGTCCTGGCGGCCGGTCTCGTCGCCGCGGTGGCGGTGGAACCAGTCGTCGTGACGGGGGTCGTAGAGGACGAACGAGCCGACGGCGGTGGGCGCGGGGGTCACCACCACCACGTTCGAGGGCTGGTACGCGGGCCAGCGCTCGCCCACCAGCCTCGGTGCCGTGCGCTGGGCGACCGGCGGGGTCAGCGGGTTTCCGCAGACGCAGCGCACGCGGGGCACGCCGTGCGCGTCGACGAGGACGGCGGTGCCCGCCTGGAGCACCGCCTGGTAGCTGGTGGCGGCTCGGCCGCGGTAGCCGTGGCTGGTGACTCGGGTGTCGACGCGCAGCTGCACCGGGGTGAGCGAGCGCAGGTAGCCGGGCACGCCGGCGGGATCGACGCCGGCCACGGAGGCGAAGGCCCGGTTCTTCGCCCGGTCGTCCCGGAGGACCTTCGCCTGCTTGTCCACGTCGCAGGCGGCGACGTGCCGGGTGCCGCCGTACAGCCCGGGCGCCCCGCCCTGCACGGCGCGCACCACGTTCGCCTGCCCGGTGTGCCCGGCCGTGGCGGAGGGCGGCGGCGGAGCGGAGCTCTGCCGCGCGGTCGACTCGGTGAAGGGGTCCTGGCCGGCGCTGCCCGCGGCCTGGAGGAAGACCTCGCCGCCCTGGGCGGAGGATCCCCCGCCCCCGGGCCGGGTGAAGACCACCGCGAGGACCACCGCGGCGACCACGACGGCGCTGAGCACGGCGACGCGGGGGACGGACTTCCACCACGGCCCGCGCGGACCCTTCGGTGCGAAGCCGCCACCCGATGGGCCGGAGGGCGGTGGTCCGGACGGCGGTGGTCCGGACGGCGGTGGTCCGGACGGCGGTGGTCCGGACGGCGGTGGGGAGGACGGCGGTGGGGAGGATCCCGACAGCGGGCCGGAGGGCGGACCGGTGGGGCGGCGGCCGGAAGAGGGAGGTTCGACGCTCACGAGCACTCATTCCCGTCGCGATGCGCGGCTTTTAGCGGTCACGTCCCGTTTTGGTGGACTTGGCTGCCCGTTGATCCCATTGTGTGTCGCAGGCGCGCGGGGGCCGCAAGCCGACGCGGACGGCCCATCCGGCGGGCGGGGCGCCCGGCCGCTGCTTAGCGTGACAAGGGTGAGCCCTCCCGCCGTCCTTGCGCTGCCGGTCGCCCGGCACGGCTGGGCCCAGGCCCTGGCCGCGGTGCTGACCGGTCTGGCGGTGATGGTCGTGGTGACCGCGTTGGGGCTGTGGGCGGCCGGTGCGGCGGACCTGCCGGACGGGGCGTTCCCCCGGGTGGTGGCCGCGACCTTGGTCACGGCGGTCGGCGGAAGCGTGGAACTCGCCGGGAACGCGGGCCCGCTGGCCCGGACCGAGGCCGGCGTCACCGTGCTCCCGCTGTCGGTGACGCTCGCCGGCGCCCTGGTGATCGGCGGAAGTTTCCTGCGCCCGCTGCGGCACCGTGCGGTCGCCTCGGCGAGGGAACTGGCCGGCTGGGCCGTCCGGATCGCGGTGCTGTGGCTGCTGGTACTGATCGGGCTGGGCTTCGCCGCCCGGCAGACCTTCGCCGTCGACGTGGGCAGCGGCACCCTGAGCGACCTGACCGACCTGTTCGACGCGGCACCGCGGGTGGGGTTCACCACGAACGTGCCGCTCACCGTGCTCTTCGGGCTGCTGTGGCTGGCCGGGGTGCTGCTGCTCGCGGTGCTGGTGGCGCGCGGGGCTCCGCTGCCCGGGCGGCTGCTGAGGTTCCAGGAGTCGGTGCGCCCGGCCGCCCACGCGATGGTGGAGCTGCTGCTGGCCTGCGTCGTCGTCGGCCTCGTCACCGCACTGGTCACGGCGGCCACGCGCGGGCCCGCCCCGCCGACCTTCGCGCTGATCCTGCTCGGCCTGCCCAACCTCGTCTGGCCGGCCCTGACCATCGGCCTCGGGGCGACCTGGAACGGCCGGGTGGACGGGCCGTTCGGCCTGCCGGTGCCGCACATCCTGGACCGGATCCTGCGCACCCCGGACGTCTCCGAGCTGAACCTGGGGTCGCTGACGGAGTACGACGCCCGGATGTGGTGGCTGGCGGTCGCCGCCGCGGTGCTGCTGCTCGGCGCGGCCTTCCGGATGGCGGTCCGCTCACCGGCCCGGATCCGCCTGTGGCGGCATGCCGTGCACCTGGCCGTCGCGCTGGCATTGACGGTGCTGGCGATCTGCCTGGTGTGCCGGATCTCCGCGCACTACGGGCTGTCTCTGATGGGCATCGGCGACCTGGGTGGCGGCCTGTCCGGGGAGCTGTTCCTCAGGCCGCGGCTGTGGCAGGCGGTGGGCCTCGGTGCGCTGTGGGGTCTGGTCGCCGGCTTTCTGGGTGGTCTGCTGGCCCGTCCGGTGCGCCGCCGGGGCGAGGTGGGCGGGTCCGGGCGCTGACGCACCGGCCCGGCCGTGGCCGGCGTCCTCAGGAGCCCCGGAGCACGGGCCCGGCCCAGTGCGGGGGCCGGGGGGCCGCGGGCACGGACCGGTCCGGCTCGGTCGCCGTGCGGCCCGGTGCCGGGGCCCCGGCGGCCGTGCGCAGAGCGGTGACGAACGCCAGACAGGTGTCGTGGCGGTCGTCCGGGTTCTTGGCGAGGGCCTTGGCGAAGACCGGGTCGACGGCCGCATCGAGGCCGGGGCACGCCTCGCTCGGCGGGGGCGGCTCGTCGTACTGGTGGGCCCACAGCAGCGCCATGTCGTCCTCGCGCCGGAAGGGCGGGCGACCGGTCAGGGTCTCGTAGACGACGCAGGCGAGGCCGTAGACATCGCAGCGGCCGTCGACCGGGCGGCCGGAGATCTGCTCGGGGGCCACGTAGTCGAGGGTGCCGACGAACTGGCCGACGCTGGTGAAGCCGGACAGCGAGAGCGACTTCTTGGTCAGCCCGAAGTCGGTGAGGTAGACGTGTTCGGGGTGGTCGCTGTCGGTGCCCTCGGCGATGAGGATGTTGCCGGGCTTGACGTCCCGGTGAACCAGGCCGTGCTCGTGGGCGGCGTCGAGGGCGGAGGCCACCTGCGCGGCGATGCGCACCGCGTCGGGCAGCGGCAGGGGTCCGCGCATGTCGAGGAGGTGGCGCAGGTCGCTGCCGGAGACGTACCGCATGGCGATGTAGAGGATTCCGTCCGTCTCGCCGGCCTCGAAGACGGGCACGATGTGCGGGTGGTCGATGGCCGCGGCCACCCGGGACTCGTGGGTGAAGCGACGCCGGAAGGTGTCGTTGCGGGCGAGCTGCGGGGCGAGGAGCTTGAGCGCGACCCGGCGGTCCAGGCGCAGGTCGCGGGCGCGGTAGACGACGGCCATGCCTCCGCGACCGATCTCGCTCTCCAGCAGGTAGTTCGCCACCCGGCGGCCGGTCCCTTCCGCCGCCCGCCCGGGGAACAGGCCGGTCTCGCCCGCCATCAGCGCTCACTCCCGGGCGTCACCACTTCGGTCGGGGCGTGTCCCCGGTCGTCCGCCTCGGTGACCGGCCGGTCGGTGGCGTAGGTGCTCAGCCGCCGCCCGTCGCCGTACACCCACCGCTCCTCCACGGGGTCGTACAGCCACATCGCCTCCCCGTCGATGACGATGCCGATCCTCAGGCCGCGGGTGCGGTCCCCGAAGGCCTCCCCGTCCAGCGTTCCGGCGGCCAGTTCCTCCACCGCCGCCCGGTAGCCCGCCAGGGCGCGTTCGGCGCGGGCCAGCAGGGGCCGCGGGTCGACGGGGCCGTCCGCCTCCTCGGCGGCCAGAGTGTCGTCGGCCGACGGAGGGTCCACGGGTACGGCGACCAGCCGGCGGCTGTCGACCCAGGCCGCCCAGCCGTTGGCGCAGCGGACGTGTCCCCAGTCGCCGCGCCGCTCCACGAGTTCCACCGGCAGCAGCGGGTCGAGGGGCAGGGTGGGCCGGTCCGGGTCCGGACTCTCCCAGGAGGGCAGGCCGTGCGCCGGGACGACGTGTGTGGGCCGGAATCCGCGCATGGTCATCGCACCGCCTACCTCCGCATCACGGCCGGCTCCTGCCGGCGCAGCAGCCAGGCCACGGCGAGCCCGTAGGCCGCGGACAGCACCAGCAGCATGCCCAGGTCGAGCAGCCAGACGCCGGTCTCGTGCCGGAACAGCGGGTCGGCGGTCTGCTTTCCGGGCATGATCCGCGACAGCCCGACGGTGCCGGCCATGGCGCCGTTCGCCCATCGCGCGGGCACGAGCCAGGACAGCTGGGCGAGGCCGGGCACGTTGTGCAGGGGCACCAGAGCGCCGCAGAAGACCACTTGGACGATGGCCAGCAGCACCAGCAGCGGCATCGTCACCTCCTCCCGGCGCACCAGCGCGGAGACCATCAGGCCCAGCATCATGGCCGAGAAGGCCAGCAGGGCCACGGCCAGGACGATCTCGGCCAGTGGCGGCAGCAGTACCCCCCGGCCGCCCGGCGCCCTCAGGTCGACGCCGAGGAGGGCGACGAGGGTCAGGACGACGGCCTGGGCGACGGTGATCGTGCCGAGCACCATCACCTTGGACATCAGATAGGCGGACCGGGGCAGGCCCACAGCCCGTTCACGCCGGTGGACGACGCGTTCCTTGACCAGTTCGCGCACCGCGTTGGCGGCCCCGGTCAGCACGGCGCCGACGCACAGGATGAGCAGCACGCTGGTGGCGTTCTCCCGGGTGAGCCCGCGGCCTGCCAGGAACCGGGCCAGGACGCCCATCACGAACGGCAGCGCGATCATGACGGCCAGGAAGGTGCGGTCGGCGCTCAGGACGGCGGTGTAGCGGCGGACCAGGGTGCCCAACTGGGCGGCCCAGCCGCGCGGGCGGGGCGGCGGCGCCGCGACGAGGGGGGCCGGGCCGGGGCGGTGGGGCCGGCTGGTCGCCTGGGCGACGTAGTGCCGGTGGAACGGCGACTCGCGGTACTCCCGCGCCCAGTCCCGGTCCCGGTCGCCCTCGAAGGCCTCGAATGCCTCCGGCCACTGCTCGAAGCCGAAGAAGGCGAGTGCGTCCTCCGGCGGCCCGTAGTAGGCGACCGTGCCGCCCGAAGCCAGCACGAGCAGGCGGTCGCAGACGCTCAGGTTGAGGACGCTGTGGGTGACCACGACGACCGTGCGGCCGTCGTCGGCGAGGCCGCGCAGCATGTGCATCACCGAGCGCTCCATGCCGGGGTCGAGGCCGGTGGCGGGTTCGTCCAGGAAGAGCAGCGACGGTTTGGTGAGCAGTTCGAGGCCCACGCTGACCCGCTTGCGCTGCCCGCCGGAGAGCCGGTGCACGGGCACGTCGGCGCGCCGCTCCAGGCCGAGTTCGCGGATGACCTCGTCCACCCGGGCCCGCCGCTCGGCCCGGGCGGTGTCCTCGGGGAAGCGCAGTTCGGCGGCGTACGACAGGGCGGCGCGCACGGTCAGCTGGGGATGCAGGATGTCGTCCTGGGGGACCAGGCCCAGGCGCTGGCGCAGCTCGGCGTAGTCGCGGTAGAGGTCGCGACCGTCGTACAGGACGGTGCCGCGGTCGGCGGGACGCTGCCCGGTCAGGGCGTTGAGCAGCGTGGACTTGCCCGCGCCGCTCGGTCCGACCACGGCGAGCAGGCACTTCTCGCCCACCGGGAAGGACACGTGGTCGAGCAGCACCTTGCGGCCGTCGTCGACGGTGACGGTGAGGTCCTGGACGTCGAGGGACACCTCGCCGGTGTCGACGTACTCCTGGAGTGAGCCGTCGGCCAGGCAGAAGGCGGAGTGGCCGATGCCGATGATGTCGCCGGGCCCGACGGCGGAACGGGTGACGGGCCGGCCGTTGAGATAGGTGCCGTTGTGGCTGCCGAGATCCACGATCTCGTGGCCGCCGTCCGGCCGGGCGCGCAGTTCGGCGTGCCGGCGCGAGACGACCAGGTCGGCCACGACGAGGTCGTTGTCGGGGGCGCGGCCGATGCGCACGGTGCGCGCGGGCAGCGGGTGGACGGTGGAGGGGCGGCGGTAGGTGCCCGTCAGCTCGGGCAGGCAGACCGCGGAGGGCCGGCCCGGCGCGGGTTCGGGGGCGCCGACCAGAAGGGCGCGGGGGCCGTCGGTGGGGTTGCCGAAGCGGATCTCGCTGCCGGGTCCCACGTCCCGTCGCCGGATGCGGCGGCCCTCGGCGTAGGTGCCGTTGGTGCTCTGCTCGTCGGCGAGGGTCCAGTGGTCGTGCTCGCAGCGCAGGACGGCGTGGTGCCATGAGACCCGGGCATCGTCGAGGACGATGTCGCTCAACGGGTCGCGTCCGACATGGTAGTCGTGGCCCGGACTCATCACTGTGCGGCCCGTGTCGGTCTCCATGACGAGTTCGGGCGCTGTCGGGGCGACCGTCCGTTCCGCCATGGCCAGAATTCTACCGATTCGCCCACTTGTGCGCCTGTTCGGTCACGGTACGTCCGCGCCGCGCGGACACCTGTCAGGCGACGGGCGCGACCAGCGCGGCGGCGGTGCGCTGCATGCGCAGGGCGTCGACGGACTCGGCCAGCAGCTCGTACTCGGTGGTGTCGTCGCCGGCGGCGATCCGCACCAGCCGTCCGCCCGCCAACTCGTCCGCGATCCGCTCCTGTCCGCCGTCGTCGGCGCACCAGGCGCGCAGCAGGGCGGGGACATCGGCCACGGTGTCGGCGACCGGTACCAGCGCCCCGGCCGGGTAGGCGGCGTCGTCCGGGCTGGGGTCCAGCCGCTCGGCGATCCAGGACGCCCGGTCCCGCAGCCACCACAGGGCCAGCGCCAGGGTGGGCGCGCGGTAGGTGCCGAGCGGTACGCCGATGCGCCGGCCGTCGCAGACGCCGTACGCCGTGACATGGCACAGGAATTCGTCGTGCACGTCCCACTCCCCCGTCGCCCCGCCGGCTCGCTGGTGCGCCGGCCGGGCCTCGCTCTCCGTGCGGTTCTGGTGCGGTGAAGTGCCCCTGACGTTCGAGTATCGCCACGGCCGAAACACTGTCACCACGACTTTCCGGCCAGTCTCCTGGCATATTCATCGCCCGTTTCGGCCGAGACGCACCGGGCCGGGGCGGGGTCCGGTGCAGGACCTCGCGGGCACCGGAGTACGGCCCGGGCGCGGGAGCACGACCTCGCCGGCAGCGCAGTGGGGCCGGGCGCCGGAGCATGACCTCGCACGCACCGGAGTGCGGCCGGGCGCGGGAGCATGACCTCTGAGGTAATCGACCCGTCTGCCGCCCTCCGGCATGGTGGTCACACCGGATCGGCGAACACCCCGGATCCGGGCCTGACCAGTACAGACGACCTCGATGGAGGCTGATTCGCCATGTCCGTGAACACCGACCGTTACGAGACCGCAGCGGCCCGCTACTTCGAGGCCTGGAACGCCACCGACCCGGAGGCGCTGAGGAAGGCGGTCGCCGCCGCCTGGGCGGCGGACGGCGGCTACACCGACCCGCTCGCCGACGTCCGCGGGCACGAGGGCGTCGCGGCCGTGATCGCGGCGGCCCACGAGCAGTTCCCGGGCTTCGTCTTCCGTCCGCTCGGCGCGGTGGACGGCCACCACGACACCGCGCGCTTCGGCTGGGAGCTGGTCGACGAGGCCGACGGCTCGGCGCCGGTGGCCGGGTTCGACGTGGTCACGCTGGACGCGGAGGGCCGCATCCGGCAGGTGCTGGGCTTCCTGGACCGGGTGCCGGCGGCATCCTGACACGGCCGCGCCGACGCCGGGTTCCCGCGCGCGGCGATCCGTCCCGGCGCGCGACACCCGGGCGGAGCACCGCGCGCGGCGGGCGCCGGGAACGGCTCAGCTCACGGCCGACTCCCGGTAGCGGCGGGGGGCGACGCCGACGGTGCGCTTGAAGGCGTTGCTGAAGGCGCTCTCCGAGGCGTAGCCGACCGAGCGGGCCAGTTCCGCCACCGGGACGGAGCCCTGCCTGAGGGCACGCGCGGCCAGGCTCATCCGCCAGTTCTGCAGGTACGTCAGGGGCGGCACCCCGGCGGCCGCCCGGAAGCGGACGGCGAAGGTGGTCCGGGACATCGCCGCGGCACGAGCCAGTTCCGCCAGCTGCCAGGGGTGGGCCGGGTCGGCGTGCATCAGGCGCAGGGCGGGGGCCAGCCGCTCGTCCGCCAGCGCGCGCAGCCAGCCGGGCGGCAGGCCGGCGGCCTCGCCGAGGCAGGAACGCAGCACCTGCAGGAACATGAGCTGGGCGAGGTGGTCGCGCGAGAAGGTGGAACCGGTCCCGCCGTCGGCCATCTCCCGCAACAGCTGCGCGGTGAGCCAGCGCAGCACCGGCGCCTCGTCCGCGCCGGCGCGGACGTGGAACAGCTCGGGCAGGGCCCGGCGCAGCAGGTCGCCGCCGTCCCGGCCGAGGTCGATGTGCCCGGAGACGCACACCACGTCCTCTCCCCCGCCCAGCGCCCCCATGCGGGTACGCGGCTCCACGGCGACCTGCGCCGGTTCGACCGGCTCCAGCCCGGGTTCGCTGCACAGGACGTACGACCGCCGCCCGTCGGAGACGACGACGTCGCCCTCGGACAGCGCGACCGGCTCGGCGCCGTTCCCGGCGACGAGCAGACAGCCGCCCCGCGCGATGACGTTCACCTTCAGCTTGTCGCGGCCCCGCAGGCGGATCGCCCAGCGCCCGCCGGCCGTGAAACCACCGGAGAACACCCCGCGCGCGTCCGCGACCGCGAGGGCGTCGGAGAGAGGATCGGTGGACACGCCCGAACTATCACGCAAGTAGCGCGCACTTTCAAGCATTCATCGTTCGGGGGCGACGGACCTACGGTGGTCTCATGGCTCAGAGCAAGGAGACACCCCCCATGACCACCGCACAGCAGCCCCTGCGCTCCGGCTTCGGCGCCGCGTCCACGGCCGAGGAAGTGATCGAGGGCATCGACCTCACCGGCAAGGTCGCGATCGTCACCGGCGGCTACTCGGGCATCGGCCTCGAGACCAGCCGCGTCCTGCGGGCGGCGGGCGCGGAGGTCGTCGTACCGGCCCGGGATCCGGAGCGCGCCCGCGCCGCCCTGAAGGAGGTGGACGGAGTCCGGGTGGAACCGATGGACCTGATCGATCCGGCGTCCGTCGACGCCTTCGCCGCGTGGTTCCAGGCCTCCGGGCGGCCGCTGCACATCCTGGTGAACAGCGCCGGGATCATGGCGACCCCGCTGCGACGGGACGCCCGCGGGCACGAGGCCCAGTTCGCGACGAACCACCTGGGGCACTTCCGGCTGGTGGCCCGGCTGTGGCCCGCCCTGGTGGCGGCCGGCGGGGCGCGTGTGGTCTCGGTGTCCTCGCGAGGCATCCGCTTCTCGCCCGTCGTCTTCGAGGACCTGCACTTCGAGCACCGGCCCTACGAGCCGTTCCTCGCCTACGGCCAGTCGAAGACGGCCAACGCGCTCTTCGCCGTGGAGCTGGACCGGCGGGGCCGGACGGAGGGAGTGCGGGCGTTCTCCGTGCACCCCGGCACGATCGTCGACACCGGTCTCGCCAAGCACCTTCCCGAGGAGGCCCTGCGGGCGGCGGGCGCCGTCGACGAGGAGGGGCGGCTGGTGCGCGATCCGGCCCGGCAGCTCAAGACGGTCCCGCAGGGAGCGGCGACCAGCGTGTGGTGCGCCACCAGCCCGGACCTCGCCGGACTGGGCGGTGTCTACTGCGAGAACTGCGACATCAGCCCCCTGGTGTCCCCGGACGACGAGGCGCGGTGGCGGGCGGAGCCGGGACTGCCGGGCGTCCTGCCGTACGCCGTGGACCCGGAGGCGGCCGCCCGCCTCTGGGAGATCAGCGAACGACTCACGGCGTAGGCGAACGGCTGGGCGCCGGGCCCGGCACGTGACCGAGGGCGTGACTGGGCAGGTGGCCCGGGGCGTGGCCCGGCACATGAGCGGACGCGTGGCCCGGCACGTGGCCCGGGACCTGACCGGGCACGTGGCCCAGCGAACGACCCAAGGCGTAGCCCCAGGAAACGGCTGGGACGCGACCCGGCGCGGGGCCCGGCGCATAGCCCGGCAAACGGCCGGCGCCGGGCCCGGCAAACAACCGACGCGGGGCCCGGCGCGCATGACCCGGCAAGCGGCCCCGAGCCGGGCCGGGTCCGGGATGGCCGGTGGGTTACGGCCTGACGATCGCGTCGATCCGGGCCAGTTCCTCCGCGTCGAAGTCCAGGTTGCGGATCGCGCCGACGCTGTCCTCGATCTGCTGCGCGCTGCTCGCGCCGACCAGCGCGGAGGTGACCCGGCCGCCGCGCAGCACCCAGGCCAGCGCCAGCTGGGCCAGGGTCTGGCCGCGGGACTTGGCGATCTCGTCGAGGGCGCGCAGCCGGGCGACCAGGTCCTCGGTGACCGCGTCCGAATTCAGGAAGGGGCTGTCGCTCGCGGCGCGCGAGTCCTCCGGGATGCCGTCGAGGTAGCGGCCGGTGAGCAGGCCCTGCTCCAGCGGGGAGTAGACGATGGAGCCGACCTGGAGTTCGTCCAGGGCGTCCAGCAGGCCCTCGTCCTCGGGGCGCCGGTCGAGCATGGAGTAGCGCGGCTGGTGGATGAGGAGCGGGGTGCCGAGGTCGGCGAGGATGCGGGCGGCCGCGCGGGTCTGCTCGGCGGAGTAGTTGGAGACACCGACGTAGAGCGCCTTGCCCTGCTGCACCGCCGAGTGCAGCGCGCCCATCGTCTCCTCCAGCGGAGTGTCCGGGTCCGGGCGGTGCGAGTAGAAGACGTCGACGTAGTCGAGGCCCATCCGGGCGAGGCTCTGGTCCAGCGAGGACAGCAGGTACTTGCGCGAGCCCCATTCGCCGTACGGGCCGGGCCACATCAGGTAGCCGGCCTTGGTGGAGATGACCAGTTCGTCGCGGTACGGGGCGAAGTCCGCCCTCAGTGCCTCGCCGAGCGCGGACTCGGCGGCGCCGGGCGGCGGGCCGTAGTTGTTGGCGAGGTCGAAGTGGGTGATGCCGAGGTCGAAGGCCCGGCGCAGGATCGCGCGCTGGGTCTCCACGGGCCGGTCGGGCCCGAAGTTGTGCCACAGGCCGAGGGACAGCGCGGGAAGCTTCAGGCCGCTGCGTCCGGTCCGCCGGTAGGGCATGTCGGCGTAACGGTCGGGGTGTGCGGTGTACAACGCGACTCCAGAGGGGGTGGGCACAGGTTCTACCGGTTCCACTCTTCCCCGCGCACCGGACAGCGGTCCAACAGAAGAATCCGATGCGATTGTGCGGCTAGGCTTCTCAATCATGGAACTGCGTCACCTCCAGCACTTCGTCGCGGTCGCCGAGGACCAGCACTTCACCCGGGCGGCCGAACGCCTGATGGTGTCCCAGTCGGGCCTGTCCGCGTCCATCCGGGCGCTGGAGCGTGAGCTGCGGGCGCCGCTGTTCGTGCGCACGACGAGGCGGGTGACGCTGACCGAGGCGGGACGGGCGTTGCTGGGGGAGGCCGAGCGGATCCTGGCCCAGGTGCGCTCGGCGCACGAGGCGGTGGCCGCGGTGCAGGGCGTGCTGCGCGGCACGCTGGCGCTGGGCACCGAGCAGTGCATCGCCGGGGTGCACGTGGCCCGGCTGCTGGCTGCCTTCCGGGGCCGGCATCCGGACGTGGAGATCCGGCTGCGGCAGGCGGGATCGGGCGCCCTGGCCGAGGAGGTGACCGCGGGGCGGCTCGACCTCGCCTTCGCCTACCGCACCCAGGCCGACACCGACCAGCTGCGCTCGGTCTTCCTGACCGGCGAGCCGATGACCGTGCTGTGCCACCCCAGCCACCGGCTGGCCTCGGCCTCGGCCCTCCTGGCGCCCGACGACCTCGCCGGGGAGGTCTTCGTCGACTTCCACCCGGACTGGGGGCCGCGCCGCACCACCGACGCCGCCTTCGCGGCGGCCGGCGTCCGGCGCACGGTCGCGCTGGAGGTCAACGACGTGCACACCCTGCTGGACCTGGTCGACGAGAGCCTGGGGATCGCCGTCGTACCGCGCCACTTCCGGCACAAGCGACCCTCGTTGACGGCGCTGCCGCTGAAGGGCACGGGCGAGACGGAGTACGAGACCGTGGCCCTGCTCCCGCCCGAGCGGGCCACCAGTCCGGCGGCCCGCGCGCTGGTCACCCTGCTCGAAGCAGGGGACCTGACTCCGCCCCGGGACGGGCCAGAGGACTCCTGACTCCACCCCGGGACGGGTCCCAGGACTCCTGACTTTGGCCGTCCGCCGGCAGAGGAGCGAACGAATCGTCACTTCCCTTTGCGACAAGGGCGTTCATGCCGGTCACCGGTGCGTCGACGGCCCTGAGCCCGCCGGTGACGGGCCGCAGACGCAGGCGCCGGAACGGCGGTGGCGCGGGTGCGGCCGCCGGGGCGGGGGCCGCCGGGCCTCCGCGGCGGCCGATTCCGGACGCGTGCGCGTCGGTGATTTGCGATGGTGGACGGTATGCATGCCAAGGACATCCTCATCGACGGCTACGGCCGCATCCAGGAAGAAGTCCATGCCGCCCTCGACGGCCTCGGACCGGACGCGCTGCACCACCGTCCGGTCCCCGACGCCAACTCCGTCGCCTGGCTGGTCTGGCACCTCACCCGGGTCCAGGACGACCACATCGCCGACGCCTTCGGCCTCGAACAGGTGTGGCTCTCCCAGGGCTGGGAGAAGCGCTTCGGCCTCGACCTGCCCCGGCACGACACCGGCTACGGACACAGTCCGGCCAAGGTCGCGAAGGTGCGGGTCGAGTCCGCCGACCTGCTGACCGGGTACTACGACGCCGTGCACGAGCAGACCCTGGGCGCCCTGCGCACACTCGCCGCCAAGGACCTGGAACGCATCGTGGACGAGCGCTGGGACCCGCCGGTCAGCCTGGGCGTGCGCCTGGTGAGCGTCCTGTCCGACGACCTTCAGCACGTCGGACAGGCGGCCTACCTCAAGGGGCTCGTTCAGAGCGCGGCCGCGTAACCCGGCAGCACCACGTCCTCGATGAGGGCCGTGCGCTCGTCGAACGGGATGAACGCGCTCTTGAGGGCGTTCACCGTCACCGTGCGCAGGTCCTCGACCGTCCATCCGGCCTCCTCGACCAGCAGCGCCATCTCCCGGGTCATCGTCGTCCCCGACACCAGGCGGTTGTCGGTGTTGACGGTGACCCGGAAGCCGAGGTCCTTCAGGGCCGTGACGGGGTGCTCGGCGATGGAGGTGGCGCAGCCGGTCTGGAGGTTGGACGTGGGGCACATCTCCAGGGCGATGCGGCGGTCGCGCACCCAGGACGCGAGACGGCCGAGCTTGCCGTCGACGATGTCCTCGGTGAGGCGCACCCCGTGGCCGATGCGCTGGGCGCCGCACACCTGCACCGCCTGGTGGATGCTGGGCAGGCCGTGCGCCTCGCCGGCGTGGATGGTGAACGGCACGCTCTCGCGGCGCAGGTGCTCGAAGGCGGCGAGGTGGTCGGCGGGCGGGAAGCCGTCCTCGGCGCCGGCGATGTCGAAGCCCACGACACCGGCGTCGCGGTAGGCGACGGCCAGGTCGGCGGCGTCACGGACGCGGTCGAACATCCGCATGCCGCACAGCAGCGTGCCGACCCGGACCGGGGTGCCGAGGGCGGCGGCCTTGGCCATGCCGGCGGCCAGGCCCTCCTGCACGGTCTCCACGACCTCGCGCATCGTCAGCCCGCCGTTGGTGTTCAGCTCGGGGGCGTAGCGCACCTCGGCGTAGACGACGCCGTCGGCGGCGAGGTCGAGCACGTACTCCTCGGCGGTGCGCAGCAGGCCCTCGCGGGTCTGCATGACGGCGAGGGTGTGCTCGAAGGTGGCTATGTAGCGCACCAGGTCGCCGGAGTTGGCGGCCTCGACGTACCAGGCGGCCAGCTCGTCGGGGTCGGTGGTGGGCAGGGTGTGGCCGACCGCGGCCGCGAGTTCCACGACGGTGGCGGGGCGCAGACCGCCGTCGAGGTGGTCGTGCAGGACGGCCTTGGGCAGCCGGCGGAGGGTCTCGGTGTCGATGCGGGGCGCGGTCATGGCAGGGCTTTCCTCGGCAGGTGGTTCGCTGATGGTTCGGCGGTGGTCAGGCGGCGGGCTGGAGCAGGTCCCAGCGGTTGCCGCAGAGGTCCTGGAAGACGGCGACCGTGCCGTAGGGCTCGTGCCGCGGGTCCTCCAGGAAGGTCACACCGGCGGCGGTCATCCGGGCGTGGTCGCGGGCGAAGTCGTCGGTGTGCAGGAAGAACCCCACGCGTCCGCCGGTCTGGTCGCCGATGCGGGCCCGCTGCTCCTGCCCCCTGGCCCGGGCCAGGAGCAGCCCGGTGCCGGCTGCGTCACCGGGCTCCACGACGACCCAGCGGGAACCGTCCGGGCGCGGGGCGTCCTCGGCGAGGCGGAAGCCGAGGGCCTCGGTGTAGAAGCGGATGGCCTCGTCGTAGTCGTCGACGACGAGGGTGACCAGGGCGAGACGGCGCATCGAGACCTTCCGGCGGGGGTGGTTAGCCGGTGAGGTTATACGTAAAACCAGACCGGCGCCAGTCTCATTTCTACGCGCGTCGCTACCCCAGGTCTACGCGCGTTGTCGTGCGGTGTTGCCGTGGCCCGCCGAACGGGCGTCCCGCCCTCCCGGTCAGGGCCTCTCGTCGCCCTGCGCGACCTCCACCCGATGGTGGAAGTCGGCCATGCCGGTGACCGAGGCCACGCAGGAGACGGCGGTGCAGGCGACGAGGAGCGCGGCGATCGCGCGTCCGGCTCGGGGCGCACCGGGGTTGGCGAGAAGGGCCTGGACACGCTGGGGGACGGGACCGGTCGTCGCGGCGGCGGCGAAGTCGGGACGCTCGGCCCGGTTCGCCTGCCCGGCGAGGGCCGCGCGGGCGATGGCCCGGGCGGTCAGCCGCCGGTCCCCCACCGAGGCCGCGGCGGCCTCGTCGGCGGCCCGCTCGGCGGCGAGGCGGATGGTCTCACGGACCGGCCGCAGCGCCGGGTGGCAGTGCGCGGCGAGTTCGGCGGCGGCGAGGAAGTAGTGGTGGCCGCCCTCGTTGTGCGCCCGCTCGTGGGCGAAGAGGGCCTCGCGCTCGGGGCCGTCGAGGCTGCGCAGCATCGCCGTGGTGACGACGATGCGGTGCGGGCGCCCGGGCAGGGCGTACGCGTCGGGGCGGGGCGAGTCCACCACGCACAGGTCGCCCGCGGCGGGCCCGCTCCCCGCCTGGGTGCGGGCCGTGCGGAAGGCACGCGTCTGGCGCAGCACCGAGCGGGCCAGCGTCCAGCAGCACACCGCGAGGACGCCGACCGAGGTGGCCGCGGCCGGCACGACGACTATGTCGGAGGCGGTGCGCAGCGGGTGGATCAGCTCGCCGAACGCGGCGAACAGCGGCAGCTTGAGCACGCCGATCAGGACGAACGCGCCGAGCGCGGCCAGCGAGCAGCCGGCCAGGACGACCGCGCAGGCGGTGACGGCCCACAGCGCGGCGACGGGCGTCAGCCGGGCCAGCGCCCGTCGGGCCAGCGCCGGCAGCGCGAACGGCAGGAGCAGGGGCAGCAGGAGCAGAGCGGTCATCGGCCGTCGGATTCGAGCAGCTCGCGCAGGATGCGCTCGTCGTCCGGGCTGAGCTGGGCGACGAAGCGGGCGAGGACGGTCTCGCGGTCGCTGTCCCGGTCCAGTTCGCTGTGCATCCGGCGCGCGGTGAGACCCTGGGCGTCCCGCACCTCCTGCACCGGGAAGTACACGAAGCCGCGGCCCCTGCGCTGCCGCTTCACGACCCCCTTGTCGTGCAGGCGGGTGAGGATCGTCGTCACCGTCGTGCGGGCGAGGTCCGCGCCGAGGCTCGCCTGGACCTGGCCGGGCGTCAGGGGCCCGTCGGCGGCCCAGAGCGCGGCCATGATGCTCGCCTCGAGTTCACCGGCCGGCCGGCGTTCGTCCTTGGCGTCGGTCATGGGAACGTCCCTCACCTCGTCCTCGTCGGATTCCGGACCGTCTACACGATGGTAGTCATACGGCCGCCGTTCCCCGAGCGCCCGGGAGAGGGGGCGCCGTCAGCGCGCGCCCCCGTCCTGCCGTACGGCGTCCAGCCGGGCCAGCTCCTCTTCCGTGAGCCGCAGGGCACCCGCGGCGACGTTCTCGACGAGGTGCTCGGGGTCGCCGGTGCCGGGGATCGCGAGGACGTGCGGGCCCTGGTGCAGGGTCCAGGCGATGCGCACCTGCGCCGGGCTCACCCCGTGGGCGCGGGCCATGGCGCTCACCTCGTCGTCCTGGCGCGCGGCGGCGGCACCGCGCTCACCGCCCTCGCCGGCGACGGCGTAGAAGGGGACGAAGGCGATGCCCCGCTCACCGCACATCCGCAGCAGCTCGTCGGTCCCGGGGCGGGCGGCATCGAGACCGTACCGGTTCTGCACCGACACCACGGGTGCGATGCGCAGCGCCTCGTCCAGGTGCCGGGGCGCGACGGCCGAGATGCCGAGGTGCCTGATCAGCCCGGCCTCGCGCAGCTCGGCGAGAGCCCCGAAGTGTTCGGCGATCGAGTCCTGGCCCATCCAACGGAGGTAGACGAGGTCGAGGTGGTCGCGGCCGAGCTGGCGCAGGTTCTCCTCGACGTGGCCGCGCAGCTGGTCCGGCCGGGCGGAGGTGCCCCACGCGCCGTCGCAGTCGCGGAAGGGGCCGACCTTGGTGGCGATGACGAGGTCGTCGGCGTAGGGGGCGAGGGCCGTGTTGATGAGCTCGTTGGCCGAGCGCAGGGAGGAGAAGTAGAAGGCGGCGGTGTCGATGTGGTTGACGCCGAGTGCGACGGCCCGGCGCAGGACGGCGATCGAGCGCGCGCGGTCGCTCGGTGTGCCCAGGTGGAAGGCGGCGCTGCCGGTCAGCCGCATGGCACCGAAGCCGATGCGGTGCACGGGCAGGTCGCCGATCGGGAAGGTGCCGGAGGCATCCGCGGTGATCGTTTCAGTCGTCATCGGCGGAGTGTCGCACACCGGGGCGGGCCGGCGAGGGCGGATGGGAGGGCGGCCGACCGCCTCGGCACCTGTCGGCCGAGCCCGCTCAGGTCGCCTTCGCGTCGGTCTCCCTCCGGCATCGCTCCAGGTGAGCGCGCTCGGCGTCGCTCGGGGCCAGCTCGGCGGCACGGCCGTACTCGGCCGCCGCCTCGCCGGTGCGGCCCAGGCGGCGCAGAAGGTCGGCGCGGACGGCGTGCAGCACGTGGTAGCGGTCGAGGTCGAGGGCGTCGACCAGGTCGAGCGCCTCGGCCGGGCCGGAGACCTCCGCGACGGCGACCGCGCGGTTCAGGGCGACGACCGGGGACGGCGCCAGGGCCGTCAACTGGTCGTACAGCTGGAGGATCTGCCGCCAGTCGGTGGCGGCGGCCGTGGGCGCGTCGCTGTGCACGGCCTGGATCGCGGCCTGGATCTGGTACGGCCCCGGCCGCCCCTGGCGCAGGCACCGGCGGACCAGGTCCAGACCCTCGGTGAGCAGTGCCCGGTCCCAGCGGGCGCGGTCCTGCCCGGGCAGCGGGACGAGGGTGCCGTCCGGGTCCTGCCGGACGGGCCGGCGGGACTCGACCAGCAGCATCAACGCGAGCAGGCCCGTCACCTCGGGTTCGCCCGGCATCAGCTCGGCGAGCAGCCGGCCCAGCCGGAGGGCCTCCGCGCACAGGGCGGGGTCGCCGGTGCAGCCCTCGTTGAAGACGAGGTAGACGACGGCGAGGACGCCGTCGAGCCGGTCCGGCAGGTCGGCGTCACCGGGCACGCGGTACGGGATGCCGGCGTCGCGGATCTTGGCCTTGGCCCGCACCAGCCGCTGGGCGAGCGTGGGTTCCGGCACCAGGAAGGCGCGGGCGATCTGGGCGGTGCTCAGTCCGCCGAGCAGACGCAGGGTGAGGGCGACCCGGGACGGGAGGGCGAGCGCGGGGTGGCAGCAGGTGAAGACGAGCCGGAGCCGGTCGTCGCGCACGGGGCCCTCCTCGTGCGGTGCGCTGGATGCGTACAGCCGGGCGGCCTCCAGCTGGCGGGCGTCGCGGGAGGACTCGCGGCGCAGCCGGTCGATCGCGCGGTTGCGGGCGGTGGTGATGATCCAGCCGGCGGGGCTCGGCGGCACACCGGTCCGCGGCCACCGGGTCACAGCGGTGGCGAATGCCTCCTGCACCGCTTCCTCCGCGAGGTCGATGTCGCCGAGGAAGCGGACGAGGACCGAGACGGCGCGCCCGTACTCGGCGCGGAAGACCGCCTCGACGTCGACGGTGTCCGGCATCGGCGCCCGTGCCCTTCTGTGCGCTCACGCCGCGGCCCGCAGGACGCCGGCCGTGGGGTGGGCCGCGGCCCGGTGGACGGCAGCGGCGCTGCCGTGGCCGGCGGCCGCAAGCGTACGGGTCCGGTCATGCCGAGCACCGCAGACAGGCGCGGACTTCCCGGCCGCCGCACGTCTGGTGCACCTCGGTCGACAGCGCGAGGGAGGCGACGATGCCGGTGCCGCGGCCGTGCTCGTCCGGCGCGGCCTCGTGCCGGTCGTGCTCGACGGCGGTTCCGGAGTCGGTGACCACGATCTGCAGGGTGCCGTCGTCGAGGACGAGCAGCAGCGTCATGCGTTCATGGCCGTACTGGGCCGCGTTGGCGGCGAGTTCGTCGACGATGAGGACGGCGGAGTCGCGCTCGCTCTCGGGCACGCGCCAGCACTCCAGCAGGTCCGCCGTGAGATGGCGAGCGGCGGATACGTGCGCCTCCTGCGCGGGCAGGGTCAGCATCGCCTGGTGGTGGCAGGACCGTGAGGGCAGCGCACCCGCACGGGCGGAATCGTTGACAAACATGGTCTTCCGGCTCTGGTGAGGTCGAACCTGGATGTGAGCACTCATGTACATATACGAGTGGGACGTGCATACGGTTCGGGTAATTCGCGCCTTTTGTGCAACTTCTTGGTACTGCGTCGCCTTTGAGCCTCGTGCTTACCTCACGCCCGGATCGTGACCAGCTTCCGGCCGTCGCCCGCGATGATCTCGAAGTGCTGGATCGCCGCCGGTGCCATGGGGACCGCGCCGGGGACCGTGGTGCCCGCGGGGTACTCCCCCGCCCGCCAGGTGGCCGCGTCCGCCCGGGTTCCGCCGGGCCCGATCGCCTGCAGCCGGCAGGTGATTCCCGCGGGCGCGCCCCGGGCCGAGACCAGCAGGACACTGCCCCAGGCCGAGGGTGAGACGCGCACCGAGGCGGTGACGCCGGTGGCGGGATCGTGTCCGGAGAACGTGCGCGCCGGGGCCGGCGTGACGGGTGCGGGCTGGGTCCCCCCGCCCGCCTCGGTGGCGCTGGTCGCCAGCAGGGTGCCGCCGACCGCCGCCCCGGCGACCAGTGCCAGCGAAGCCGTGGCACCGGCCAGTTGCCACCGCCACCTCCTGCGCCGCCGCGCGGCGGCCTGCTGAAGCATCCGGTCGAGCAGCCCCGTCCCCGGCGTCCGGGGCGGCGCCTGCGGTGCGCCCATGGTGCTCCGCGCCGCCCGCCGCACCAGCTGATCGGCATGGTCCTCATGGCCGGCCGGCACGGACCGGCCCTCGACCTCGGCCGCGCTGACCGTCGCGAGCAGTGCCGGCAGTCCCGCCAGCTCGGCGTGTTCCGCCCGGCACGCGTCGCATTCCTCGAGGTGCGCACGCACCTGTTCGGTCTCCTCCGGCGAGAGCACGCCGAGGACGTACGCACCCAGCGCCAGCCGGAGGGTGTCGTGGTCGGCGTTCATGGCAGGCACCTCCTCCATGCCGTGGTCACGGCTCGATGCCCCGTTCCCGCAGCGCCAGCCGGAGCGCGTGCAGGGCGTAGTACGTGCGCGACTTCACGGTGCCCAGCGGGATGCCCAGCGCACCCGCGGCCTCCGCCATGGTCCGGCCCCGGTAGTACGTCTCCAGCAGGACGGCGCGATGGTCCGGAGACAGCGTGCGGACGGCGTCGGCCACGGCCCAGCTCTGCAGCGCCTGCTCGATCCCGTCGTCCCCCGCCGTCTGCTCGGCGGCCCGCTCCAGTGCCTCGCCGCCCACCTCGGCCGGTCTCGCCTGCCGGGCCCGGTGCGCGTCGATGACCAGGCGCCGGGCGACCGTGCACAGCCAGGCGCGCGCCGGACCGCGCGCGGGCTCGAAGGCGGCGGGGTGCTGCCATGCCCGCAGCAGCGTTTCCTGCACGACGTCCTCCGCCCACTGCCGGTCTCCTGACGTCAGTCGCAGCACGTAGTGGAACAGGGGTCCTGCGTGTTCGGCATACAGAGCCCGGAGCAGTTCCTCGTCCGTGGTCGAAATGGTCCCTTCACCCGTGACACGGCGCCCGGAGCCATTCGGATCGGCCGTCTGCCCACGTTTTCGGGCACTCCATGGCATACCCAGATCATCACGCATATGTATCGGTTTGTCGTGCCACATCCGATGTACGGCCAGCAGTTGGACAAAAACCTCGAAACCACCGAACCGCCTGCCGCCTCCGCCCGTGAAACGGGGCACGAGCCGCCGGCGTGCGGCATCACCTGATCAGTGAGGAACGACTGCCATGTTCGTCAATTTCGGGCCCACGGGCCGCCGATCGCTCGGTGCGGTGGGGCTGGCCGCCGCCACTGCCGGCGTCCTGGGGCTCCTGAGCGCGTGCGGCCACTCGTCCGGTACGCCGGGCTCCGGGGGCGCCCTGACGCCCGGCCCGGGCCGGCACCAGACGGCGGGAGTGCCGGGCGGCTCGGCGATGCCCAGGATGACCATGCCGACGGGTTCGCCGGCGGAGGGCGCCGCCAGGCCGGTGTCCGGTCACACCGTGTCGATCAAGAACTTCGCGTTCTCCCCGGCCACGCTCAAGGTGACGGCGGGCACGACGGTGACCTGGACCAACGCGGACACCGACGCCCACACCGTGACCAGCACCGGCTCGGGCGGCCCGCTGCACTCCCCCGCCCTCGCCACACACGGCACCTACTCGTACACGTTCACCAGGCCCGGCCGCTACGCCTACCTCTGCACCATCCATCCCTTCATGACCGGCACCGTGGAGGTGACCTCATGACCGAGTACGACATGACCGAGTACGACGACCACCAGGACCCGGTACCGGCCGGCCAGGACGCGGAGCCCATGACCGAGCACGGCATGTCACGTCGGCAACTCCTGCGCCACGCGGGGTGGTTCGGCGGCGCCGTCGTCCTCACCGTGGCCGCGGGCGAGGTGATCAGCCATGTCGCCGGCCCGGAGGACACCGCCGCGGCGGCCCCCGCCGCACCGAGCGGCGCGCTGCGGTTCGTGCAGGTCTCCGACAGCCACATCGGCTTCCGCGGGCCGGCCAACACCGACGTGGCCGGTTCCTTCACCGAGGCCATCGACCAGGTCAACGCTCTCGGCTTCAGACCCGACTTCGTCATGCACAGCGGCGACCTGACCCACCTGTCCACCGCCGGACAGTTCGACCAGGTGCGGCACATGATGGCCGGGCTGCGGACCAACCGGGTCTTCACCGTGCCGGGCGAGCACGACTCCATCGGCGACGCGGGCCGCACCTACCGGCAGATCTTCGGCAAGGGCACGCTCGGCGACGGCTGGTACAGCTTCGACACGCACGGCGTCCACTTCGTCGCCCTGGTCAACACGCTGAGCCTGGAGAAGCTCGGTCACCTCGGCAACGAGCAGATCGACTTCGTCCGCAGGGACCTCGCCGGCCTGCCGTCGGACACCCCCGTCGTGGTCTTCAGCCACATCCCGCTGTTCGCCATGTACCCGCAGTGGGGCTGGAGCACGGACGACGCGCTGAAGGTGATCGCGCTCCTGCGCCGCTTCGCCTCGGTGACCTGTCTCAACGGCCACGTCCATCAGCTGTTCACCAAGACCGAGGGCAACATCACCTTCCACTCCGCCACCACCACCGCCTACCCGCTGCCGAAGCCGGGCCGGGCGCCCGCGCCCACTCCGCAGGTCGTGCCCGCACGGCAGCTCAAGGACGCGCTCGGCATCCGCACCGTCGGCTACCGGCAGGGAGACAAGCAGTTGGCGGTCAAGGACGAGAGGCTGGCATGAACGCAGACGACTCCTCACCCCGGCGCAACGCCCGGCGACCGCCGCCCTGCGCGCGGGCAGCGGCGTCTTCCACGCCCAGCTCCACATCGACGGACAGCCCGTTGTTCCTGCCGCAGGCAGGCGCGTCCTTCGCGGTCGCCGCGCGCTGCTGATCGGCATGCCGCCGCTGCTCGGGATCGCCGCGGCCGGTCCGCGGGGCGGCCGTATGCGACGCCACCTTTGGCACACCGGAAGCGGAATCATGCAGCTGTCCGACTCCGACTTCGCCTGAAGCGCCGAGCCCGGCCGGCGCGGTCCTCCGCGTCGGCCGGGCCCGCCGGCACGCCGCCGGAGCGGCGAGAAGGGGCAGCATCGGACAGTTCATGGCGACGTATCACCCGACCGTGATCCACCACTCAGGATGATTTGACGACAGACCCTAGTCGGGTGAAGGGGCTACAGTGCTGGAGCCTTGTGTGCCGCACCATTGGGTCAA
>NZ_JBLEBI010000119.1:0-21370 GCF_047340315.1 Streptomyces sp. AF1A | reverse complement strand
CCGGGCCGTGGGGCGCCGGTCCGCATCCGGGCCGTGGGGCGTTCCGGCGCGCCGCGCACGGAACGCCCCGTCCACGGTGACATGCGCGCGTCGGGACAGGTGGTGGCGCAACCTGCGCCGTCCCGTGAAAAGATGGGACGCCCGTGCAGCTTCGAACGGATGGAATGTCCTGGTCGGAGGCGGTGTGCCGGGTGTGTCCGACGGTTTCGCGGCGAAAGGATCACAGCGCAGGTGAGCGAGAATCAGAACCTCCTCGCGGAGCAGCGCCGCGCCCTGATCCTGGACGAGGTCCGGCGCCGGGGCGGTGTGCGGGTCAACGAGCTGACCCGCAAGCTCGGCGTCTCGGACATGACCGTGCGCCGCGACCTCGACGCGCTCGCCCGGCAGGGCGTGCTGGAGAAGGTCCACGGCGGCGCGGTGCCGGTGGTCGAGGCCAGCACCCACGAGCCGGGGTTCGAGGCCAAGTCGGGTCTGGAGCTGTCGGCCAAGGAGGACATCGCGCGGGCCGCCGCCGGGCTGGTCACGCCGGGCACCGCGATCGCCCTGTCCGGCGGTACGACGACGTACGCCCTCGCGCAGCACCTGCTGGAGGTCCCCGACCTGACCGTGGTCACGAACTCGGTGCGGGTCGCCGACGTCTTCCACGCGGCGCAGCGCACCTCGGGGCAGCGGCAGGGATCGGCCACGGTGGTGCTGACCGGCGGGGTGCGCACCCCGTCGGACTCGCTGGTGGGCCCGGTGGCCGACCAGGCGATCGCCGCGCTCCACTTCGACCTGCTCTTCCTCGGCGTGCACGGCATATCGGTCGAGGCGGGCCTGTCCACGCCGAACCTGGCGGAGGCCGAGACCAACCGGCGCCTGGTGCACTCGGCGCGGCGGGTGGTCGTGGTCGCCGACCACACCAAGTGGGGCACGGTGGGCCTCAGTTCGTTCGCCACGCTGGAGCAGGTGGACACCCTGGTGACCGACGCCGGCCTGCCCGCCGAGGCGCGCACGGAGGTCTCCGAGCATCTGCGCCGGCTGATCGTGGCGGGCGAGCAGGACGCCGACCGGAGCGCCGAGGGCACCGGGGACATCTGACGGTACGTCAACTAGGCTGACGGTCAACACCCCCGCCGCCACGCGGGACTTCACGAGGAGGTTCCTCGCCATAGTCCAGCATCTGCGTCCGGTCGGACCGGACTTCGCCGAGTCCGCACCCGTACGGCTGGTGTTCACCCGTGACGTCGCCGCCGCCCCGGACGCGGTCTTCCGCGCTCTCGCCGAGGACGTGGCCGGCTGGCCGGAGTGGTTCTCGGCCGTGGCGGCCGCCCGGCCGACGGAGGGCGGGCGCGAGGTCAGCCTGCGGGGCGGCGCCCGCTTCCGGGAGTCGGTCCTGGTGGCGAAGGAGCCGGAGCTGTACGCCTACCGCGTCGACGTGACCAACACCCCGGGCGCCCGCGCCTGGGTCGAGGAGTGGCGGCTCGCGCCGGCCGGCACCGGGACCCGGGTGCGCGTGACCTTCGCGCTCGACGGCACCGCCGCGTTCCGCCTCGCGTGCCGGCTGCTCGCGCCGGGCGTCGGCCGCGCCGTCCGCAACGCGGTCACGGCGCTGGACCGCCGGCTGGCATGACGGCCCGGGACGGGGTTCAGCCGGGCCAGACGCCTGTCGCCAGCAGCGTCTCGATCGCCGTCGCGTACGGGGTGACGTCCAGGCCCTGCTGGGCGAGCCAGGCGTCCGAGTAGTACTTGTCGAGGTATCGGTCCCCCGGGTCGCACAGCAGGGTGACCACGCTGCCCGTACGGCCCTCGGCCACCATCTCGGAGACGATCTTCAGGGCGCTCCACAGCCCGGTGCCCGTCGAACCGCCCGCCTTGCGGCCGATCGCCCCCTCCAGGGCCCGTACGGCGGCGACGCTGGCCGCGTCCGGGACCTTCATCATCCGGTCGATCGCGCCGGGCACGAAGCTCGGCTCCATGCGCGGGCGGCCGATGCCCTCGATCCGCGAGCCGCAGTCGCAGGTGACGTCGGGATCGCCGGCGGTCCAGCCCTCGAAGAAACAGGAGTTCTCCGGGTCGGCCACGCAGATGCGGGTGTCGTACTGCATGTAGTGCACATAGCGCGCGAGGGTCGCGGACGTGCCGCCGGTGCCCGCCGTGGCGACGATCCACGCGGGCTCCGGGAACCGCTCCAACTGCAGCTGGCGGAAGATGGACTCGGCGATGTTGTTGTTCCCGCGCCAGTCGGTGGCCCGCTCGGCGTAGGTGAACTGGTCCATGTAGTGGCCGCCGGTCTCCACCGCGAGGCGGGCGGACTCCTCGTACATCTTCCGGGAGTCGTCCACGAAGTGGCAGCGTCCGCCGTGGAACTCGATGAGGCGGCACTTCTCGGCGCTCGTCGTGCGGGGCATGACCGCGATGAAGGGCACGCCGACCAGCTTGGCGAAGTACGCCTCGGAGACGGCGGTGGAGCCGCTGGACGCCTCGATCACCGGGCGGCCGGGCCGGATCCAGCCGTTGCACAGGCCGTAGAGGAACAGCGAGCGGGCGAGGCGGTGCTTGAGGCTCCCGGTGGGATGCGTCGACTCGTCCTTCAGGTAGAGGTCGATGCCCCACCGTTCGGGCAGCGGGAAGCGGAGCAGGTGCGTGTCCGCCGAGCGGTTGGCATCGGCCTGGACCTTGCGGACGGCCTCTTTCAGCCAGTCGCGGTAGGTGGCGTCGCTGCGGTCGACGTCGAGGGTGGCGCCGGTCCGGGTCTGTGGGGTGGTGCTCACGGCGGGGCTCCTTACGCGGTCCGCCGACGGCGCCTCGCGCGGCCGGCAGCTCGAGCATAGGCGCCATTCACACCGCTTCCCACCTGCATAAACGCATCTTTGAGCCACCCAAAGAGGTGCTGGGGCACGGGCGTGCGAGGCGGCTGGGGCGCATTGGCGCGAGTGCTCCGGGCGGTCATCGCACGCGGCTCGGATGTACTGGTGCTCCACGCCGCATCGGGGCAGACTGCACGCGTCGGGACGACCGGCCCCGACGGGGACGCACACGGGACCACGGGAACACTCGCGCAAGGGGGCGGCGAGGGATGGCGGAGCCGGAGTTCACGGCCATGGGCGTGCGGATCGGCAGGCGCATGCGCTCGCTCACCCGGGCAGGGCAGGTACGGATCAGCGGCGGCCGACTGGAGTTGCTCAACAGCTACGGCAGCGAGATCGACAGCGCGCCGGTGCAGGCCGTGCGAGCGTCCAGGCCGTGGTTCGCTCCGGACGGCAGGGCCCTGGCCGACGTCAACGGCACGCGGTACCTGCTGACGCTGGGCGAGCAGGACCCCCCGCCGGGCCGGCCGGGGCCGCCGGCGGCGCGGCGGTTCATCGAGGCGGTGCGCCGGGCGGCCGGGCGCGGCGGCTGAACCGCGCCAGTTGTACGACATGTGTTCGCACAGTCGCGGCGAGTTGCGGCGCGACGTGAGCTGCGTCACGCTGTTCTCACGTCACTCTGGGTTTACCGGCGACAACGCTGCGAACCAGCCCGCCGGCCACGACAGCAGGCGGCCGTTTTGACCGGGGGGCCCTGCTGGATCCGTTGTTCTCCGTGTTCTTCCGGTTCCCTCCGGACCTCACATCGGGGAGTCGCAGCCGTGATCAGTCACCCAAGCAGGCACTGCACGGTGGAGCTCCAAGCCCTGCCGTCGCGGATCGGCCAGGTCCGCAGAATCGTATCTGCGCAGTTGCGCTACTGGCATCTGGACCCGTTGATAGACCGGGCCGCGCTCGGCGTGACCGAGCTGCTGAGCAACGTGCACCGGCACGCCAGGCCCGACAAGTCGTGCACCGTCGAGCTGGAACTGCTGCCGGAGCGGCTCACGGTGTCCGTGCGCGACCACGATCCGCGTCTTCCGGTGCTGGCCGAGGGCGCGAACGCGGTGGACGCGACGCCGCTGGCCACGTGCGGCCGGGGGCTGGCGATGGTGGCCGCGATGAGCGAGAGCTGGGGCGCGCGGCCGGACGGCGACAGCGGCAAGGTCGTCTGGTTCACGCTGCCCGCGCCGACGACGGTGCGCACCCACTGGGCCCGCACGCCGCGTCGTGTCCCGGACCCGCAGCCGGCGGCCGTACGACCGGCCCCGCAGTCGGCACCGGTCCGGCAGGCCGCACCGGTCCCGACGAGGACACACGCGCCGGCGGAGGCACCCATCCCGACGTGGGCACACGTGCCGACGGAGGCACCGGTCCCGACGTGGGCACACGCGCCGGCGGAGGCACCGGTCCCGACAGGGGCACATGTGCCGGCGGGAGCACACGTGCCGGCGGGGGCGGGCGCCGGAAGCCGGGCTGCCGTACCGGCGGGGCTGAGCGCCGGAGGCCCGGCTGCCGTACCGGCGGTGGCGGGCGCCGGAGGCCCGGCTGCCGTAGCGACTCGGGCTCCGGCACCGGGCGCCGCCCCCCTCAGCTCCCGTACTCCGCCGGCGGGCGCCGCATCCGTCAGGTCCGAACCCCGCGTTGCGCGCACCGCCGACATCCGTTCCCAAGGTCCTGCGGGTGCGTCCGGCACCGCACATTCCGGCGCCCCCACTGTCCCCGTGGCTCCCGCCCGGCCGGCCGCGGGCCGCTGACCGGGCGCTGCCGCTGTCCGGGGCGCCCGCAGGGCTCCGTCACTCCGTGGCGATCGCCTTCAGCACGTCGAGGCGGGCCGCTCGCCGGGCCGGGCGGAGGCCCGCGAGGGCGCCGGCGGTGAGGCCGACCAGGGCGACCACCGCGAGGCGCGCGGGCGGCAGCGAGAAGGCGAACGCCGTGTCGCTCGCGCCGTCGGAGGCCTTGACCAGCACCCAGCCCAGAAAGGCGCCGAGGCCGAGCCCGCCCACCGTGCCGAAGGCGGCGACGAGGACCGACTCCCAGCGGACCATCGACCGCAGCTGGGCGCGGGTCTGGCCGACGGCCCGGAGCAGCCCGAGTTCACGGGTGCGTTCGTGCAGGGCCAGGGTCAGCGTGTTCGCGATGCCCAGCAGGGCGATGACGACCGCCAGGGCGAGGAGCGCGTAGACGAGGGTGAGCATCATGTCGATGCCGCCCGCCGAGGACTGCGCGTACTCGTCGCGGGTCTGCACGGACGGGTTGCCGTACCGTGCCGCGACCTTCCGCACGGCCGCCTTGCCCGCATCGGCGCTCACCCCGTGCCTGAAGGTCACGGCGATCAGGGTGTCGGAGTCCTGGGTGCGGTGCGGGGCCCATGCGGAGCGGGTGATGACGTAGTCTCCGGCGAGTTCCGACCGACCGTAGACCGCACGGACGGTGAAGTTCCGGGTGCTGCCGTCGGTGAAGGTGAGCCGGACCGTGTCGCCCGGGTGCAGGTGCTGCCGGTCGGCCTCCGTCCGGGTGAGCGCGATGCCGTCGGCGCCGAGGTCGCGCAGGGATCCGGTGACCGTGCCGAGGTCGAAGGTGCGGGCGAGGGCCGCCGGGTCGGTGACCGTCAACGCCCTTCCTCCCCTGCCGTCGACTTTTGCGACGCCGCGGCCCAGCCCGACCGCGGTGTCCACCTCGGGCAGCCGCTGCAGGGCCGGGGCGAGCCGGGGGCTGAGCCCGCTGCCACCCGCGCCGAAGGACCGGCTGCTGACGGCGACGTCGCCCGCGAAGGACCGGGACACCGTCTGGTCCATCGTGGCCTTCAGGGAGGCCCCGAAGACGGTGAACAGCGACACCACGGCCACGCCGATCATGAGTGCGCTCGCCGTGGCGGCCGTGCGCCTCGGGCTGCGCAGGGCGTTGCGCCGGGCGAGGGCGCCGGTGACGCCGCGCAGCCGGTCCAGGGGGCCGCCGAGCAGTCGTACGGCCGTGGTGGCGGCGACCGGGCCAAGGACCACGAAGGCCACCAGCGCGAGCACCGCGCCCAGTCCCGCCAGCGACACGGACGGGGAGACCAGCACACCGGCGATGGTGGCGGCGAGCGCGAGCGCGGCCAACACCGTACCGGCGAGGGCGCGGAGCCGGGAGGCGCCGGAGGCGTCCACGGCCGTCTCGCGCAGGGCGGCCAGCGGGGCGGTGCGGCCGGCGCGCAGGGCCGGCAGGAGCGCGGACCCGAGGCAGACCACGATGCCCACCACGAGCGGCAGGGTCATCGACAGCGCCTTGATCACCAGGTCGCCGTCCGGGAAGGGGAATCCGATCGCCGGGAAGAGCGCCTGCAGCCCGGCGGCGATGCCGACGCCGCCCGCGAGTCCGGTCAGGGACGCGGCGAGTGCGACCGCGCAGGCCTCGGCGAGCGCGGCGGCGGTCACCTGGCGGCGGGAGGCACCGAGGGCGCGCAACAGGGCGTTCTCGCGGGTGCGTTGCGCCACGACGATCGCGAACGTGTTGTGGATGGAGAAGGTCGCGACGAGCAGGGCGACGCCGGAGAAGACGAGCAGGAAGGTGGTGAAGACGGTCAGGAACTGGCTGGAGATCATGTCGGTGTTCTCGCGCGCGGACTGCTGACCGGTGATGGCCTCGACGCCCTTGGGCAGGTGCGGGGCCAGCCGCCCGACCAGCTCCTGCCGGCTCACCCCGGGCGCGGCCCGCACCAGGATGCTCGCGGCCTGTCCGGGCCGTGCGGTGAGGTACTTCTCGGCGTCGGCCCGGGTCATGCCGGTGAACGTCACCTGCGCCATGCCGTCCTGGCCGCCGAAGGTGGCGAGGCCGACGACGGTCACCTCGACCGGGTCCGGCGTGCGCAGGGTGGTGGTGTCACCGATCTTCAGGCCGCCCTTCTTCGCGGCGCCCCGGTTGACCACCACCTCGCCCGGCTTCGCGGGGGCACGGCCCTCCGCGATCCGGTACGGGTTCAGGCGCGTGTCGGTGATCCAGTTCCCGGCGACGGTCGGCGGGCCCTGTCCGCCGACCGGTTGCCCGTCGGCGCCGACGAGTTGGCCGGCGCCCTGGATGTCCGGGGCGGCGGCCGCCACGCCGGGCACCTTCTCGATGCTCTTCACCAGCGAGATGTCCACCGGCTGTCGTACCCCCTGGGCCTGGCCGGGGGTGGTGATGGCGTCGGCGCCGCGGACGACGGCGTCCGTGCCGCCGGTCGCCTCGCCGAACATGCTGCCGAAACTGGCGCGCAGCGTGTCGCCCATGACCAGGGTGCCGGCCAGGAAGGCGACGCCCAGGAACACGGCGAGGAAGGTGCCGGCGAAGCGCCGCCGGTGCGCGCGCAGGGAGGTGAGGCTGAGCCGGAGCGATGCGTTCATGACCGCACCTCGAAGGCCTTCATGCGGTCCAGGACCTTGTCGGCGGTCGGCGCCTCCATCCGGTCGACCAGGCGTCCGTCGGCCAGGAAGACCACCTCGTCGGCGTGCGCGGCGGCCACCGGGTCGTGGGTGACCATGACGACCGTGCGGTCCATCTGCCGCACCGCGCGGCCGAGCAGGCCGAGGACCTCCGCGCCGGAGCGGGAGTCGAGGTTGCCGGTCGGCTCGTCGGCGAAGACGACGTCCGGCCGCCCGGCGAACGCCCGCGCCACGGCGACCCGTTGCTGCTGGCCGCCGGACAGCTCCGGGGGCCGGTGGTGCAGCCGGTCGCCGAGTCCGACGACGTCCACGAGCGCGTCGATCCACTCCCGGTCGCCGCGCCGGCCGGCCAGGTCCAGGGGCAGGGTGATGTTCTCCGCGACGGTCAGCGTCGGCACCAGGTTGAACGCCTGGAAGACGAAGCCGACCCGGTCGCGCCGGAGCAGGGTCAGGCGGCGGTCGTCCAGCGTGCCCAGCTCGGTGTCGCCGATGTAGGCGGCGCCGGAGGTGAGCGTGTCGAGGCCGGCCGCGCAGTGCATGAGGGTGGACTTGCCGGAGCCCGAGGGCCCCATGATGGCGGTGAACCGCCCGGCGGGGAAGGCCACGTCGACGCCGTCCAGGGCGCGTACGGCGGTGTCGCCACCGCCGTACACCTTCACCGCGTCCACCACGCGGGCCGCCGCCCGTACCGCGGTCGTGGTCATGCGGCACCGCCCTTGCCGGTGCGGCCGAACTGCTCCTCGAGGACGGACATCCGGCGCCAGTATTCGTCCTCGTCGATCTCGCCGGAGGCGAAGCGGCGGCCGAGGACGGCCAGCGGCGAGTCACCCGCCGGGCGTCCCGCGTCCACGGGCCGCCACGGCCCGCCGCGTCCGCGCCAGACCGTGCGCCGCAGGAAGGTGACGGCGCCGATGACGACGGCCGCCCAGATCAGCGGGAAGAAGAGGATCCACGGGGCGGGTCCCCCGTGCCAGTCCGCCAGCGTCTGCATCTCGGTACATCTCCCTCGTCGGGCTCGCTTTTCGTGTCGTCCCGAGACTCCTCCGGCGGCGGGTCCGGGTCGTCGTGCGGCCGGCGGCAGTGTGCGTACCTCCCGGGGAGTACGCGCCGGGCGCGCTGCTGCTTCCCTGGCCGCCGACGAGCGCTGACCGCGACAAGCCGGACCCCGCGCCCCGGCGACCCGGCGGCCCGCCGAAGAACCGCGGCCGGCGCCCGAACGCGCCCCGGGCGCCCGGCCACGCCGTACAGGCGCAGCAAGACGCCTCCGCCGCGCGAAACGCCAACGGGCCAGATGGACCGAAGGTGAGCGGACCGTGGCCCGATCCGGCGGAACCCTGTCCGTCCGGACGGTTTCCGCGCCGGGCTGCGTCGGGATGATGAACAGGAGGCCGCCGACGTTGGGGGACGGGACAGTCATGGCACTTCAGATGCGCGACCGCTGCGAGCGCTGCGGGACCGCCGCCCTCGCGGCGGACGGACCGGCCCGCATCTGCTCGTACGAGTGCACGTTCTGCGAGGCGTGCGCCGCGGCCATGGGGCAGGTGTGCCCCAACTGCGGCGGCGAACTGGTGCCCCGGCCGCGCCGCGTGACCTCCGCCTAGGGGGTCGTCAGGACACCGCGGGCCGGGACGCCCCGCGGGCGAGCAGCAGGAGGGCGTCGACCAGGTCCTCCGCCGGGCTGCCGGTGGCCAGCCGCCGCAGCTGAAGGCCCATCACCAGGGCGACCGTCGTGGCGGCGAGGCGTTCGGCGTCCGGGACGCCCAGCGCGCCCAGGATCCGGGCGGCGAGCCGGTCGTAGGCCCGGAACGCCTCGGCCGCCGCCTCCCGCAGCCGCTCGTCCCGCCCGGCGTGGAGGTAGAGCTCGAAGGGCGCGAGATGAGCGCTGTCCAGTGCCGTGCCGCAGGCGACCTGGCCGGCCAGGGACGCGGCGGCCTCGATGTCGATGCCTTCCGTCTGGCACTGGTCGGCCAGCTCGGTGAAGTGCCGTGCCTCCTCGCGCACGAAGTGCAGCAGGCTCTCCCGCAGCAGCTCGTGCTGGGTCTCGAAGTGGTACGTGACCGAGCCGAGCGAGACACCGGCCTCCCTGGCGATCCTCCGGTTGGTGACCGCCGCGACCCCGTCCTCGCCGATGATCTTAAGGACGGCTTGGATGATGCGCTGGCGCGTCGGGGCGGAGTGGGCGGCATTGGGCATGTCGTCGATTGTCCCATCGGCGCCGCCGGCTTCGGCCGGGACCGCTGCCGGCCGTGGTGGACAGGGCGGCGGCGCTCTCCCTATTGTTCATGCGACCTTGTTCGTTCGAACGAACAGTATGGGAGGACAGTCGTGCACATTGCCGGGGCAACCGTTCTGCTCACCGGCGTCACGGGCGGCATCGGAGGCGCGCTCGCCGCCGAGATGTCCGCTCGCGGCGCCCGCCTCGTCCTGACCGGACGGCGGCGCGAGGCGGTGGAGGGCATCGCCGATCGATACGGCGCCCGGACGATCCTGGCCGACCTGGCCGACCCCGGCGACGTGCAACGGCTGGCCGAGGAGGCCTCCGGCACCGACATCCTCATCGCCAATGCGGCGCTGCCCTCCAGCGGCGACGTGCTCGACTACAGCCCGGAGCAGATCGACCGGGCACTCGCGGTGAACCTGCGCGCCCCCGCGATGCTCGCGCGCCTGCTCGCGCCCGGCATGCTGGCTGCCGGACGGGGCCACATCTGCTTCGTCGGATCGCTGTCGGGGCTGGCGGCCACCAAGTCGTCGTCGCTGTACAACGCGACGAAGTTCGGCCTGCGCGGCTTCTCGCTGGCCTTCCGCCAGGACCTGCACGGCACCGGCGTCGGCGTCTCGATCGTCCAGCCGGGCTTCGTACGCGACCTGGGCATGTTCGCCGACACGGGCTCCGCGACCCCCGGCGGCGTACGCACCGTGTCGCCGCAGCAGGTCGTCGAGGGCGTGACGCGGGCGATCGAACGCGATGTCGCCGAGATCAACGTGGCCCCGATCGAGCTGCGGTTCCTCACCAGGATCGCCTCCCAGTTCCCGGGATTCGCGGAGCGGGTGCAGCGCCGGGCGGGAGCGGAGCGCGCCATCGGCACGATCGTGGCGGCGCAGCGCTCGAGCCGCTGACCGGCGCTGGGGGCGGATCGCCACCCGGACGCCGCGGGCGGCTTCACGTGTCCGCGGCGCCCGCGAGCCGCGCGGGATCGCCGATCGCTCCCCGGGGGGAGGCGCGGCCTCGCGCCGCCGTAGCATGACGTGCGTGGAGCTGCGCCAACTTCGCTACTTCGTCACGGTGGCCGAGGAACTGCACTTCGGCCGGGCCGCCGAGCGGCTCCTGATCGCCGGACCGTCCCTGTCCCAGCAGATCAAGGCACTCGAACGCGACCTGGGGGTCCGTCTGTTCGACCGCGACCGCCGTTCCGTGGCCCTGACCCCGGCCGGCCGTGCCCTGCTCCCGCGGACGCGCGCGCTGCTGGACCAGGCCGACGACCTGCAGCGACGCGCACGCCGGCTGTCGGGCTCCGAACCGGTCCGGCTCGGCTACGTCAACTGGCTGCCGGCGGACCTGACCGCCCGCACCTCCGCCGTGGCCCAACTGCACGTCGACGCGTGGGTCGCCCCCTCGCACACCCAGGCCGCCCGGGTCGCCGACGGCAGCCTGGACCTCGCGGTGTGCTGGGTGCGCGACGAGGACCTGGAGCGGCGCGCCCTGAACGCCCGGCTCATCGGCGCCGACCGGCTCTACGCCGTCTCGACCGGCAAGGACACCGGCGAGGTGAACGCCCGCGACACCGTCGTGCTGCTGGACGACGACACCAGCACGTGGTCGTCCTGGAACGCCTACGCCGAGGATCTGGCCCGGGGCACCGGGGCCCGCGCGGTGCGGATCTCGGACGGCGGCATCACTGGCTCCGCCTTCTTCGACCACGTGCGCCGCAGCCCCCGCCCGGTCGTCAACTCGCCCAAGGGCCAGACCAGTCCGCTGCCGCCCGACCTGGTCCAGCGCCCCGTCGTCGCGCCCACGATCCACTGGACCTGGTCCCTGGTGTGGCGCCGCGGCGAGACCCGTGCCGCGGTCCTCGCCGCCGTCGACGCCCTCTGCGACGGCGTCGGCGAGCTCGGCATCCACGGCCCGGACAGCTGGCTGCCCGAGGGCGATCCGCACCGGGACCGCCTCGCGTGACGACGACCGGATGCCGCCGCACCCGCGCGGCACGGCCCCGCAGGTGTAACCTTTGAAGTGGTACGACGCGGTTAGGAGGGCGTGATGCGCGCAGACCGGGACCCCCGGGACTTCCTGCTCGAGCTCCTCAACACGACGCCGGTCGTCAGGGGCGCCGTCCAGGACCGGCTGGCGGATCCCGAAACGGCCGGCGCCTGGCAGCGGGAGCACGGCGGCACCGGCTCTTCCGAGGAGCGCAGGCACCTGGTGCAGGCACGCGACGCCCTGCAGGACGTGGTGCGCGGCATCCGGCCCGCCACGTCGCTGGCGCCGCTGCTCAAGGACGTGATCTCCCGTCCGCGCCTCTCGCCGGGCGGGGTGTCCTGGGAGCTGGAGAGACCCGCGGAGCGGCGGATGGCGGTGGAGGCCGTGATGGCGTGGAGCGCGCTGCAGGAGACGATGCCCGGCCGGCTGCGGCCGTGCGCGAACCCGGAGTGCCGGCTGTTCCTCCTCGACCGCAGCAAGACCAACAGGGGCCGTTGGTGCTCCATGGCCGTGTGCGGCAACCGCATGAAGGCGCGGCGTCACTACCAGCGCACGCGCGACGCCGCGGGCGAATAGCACACCCGGCGGGAACGGATGCCGGACGACCGGGCGGAATCGCGGCGGCACCGGCACGGAAATACGATCGGCCAGAGCGCATCCGGCACCGCGCCACGGGGGGCTGCCCCGGTCGCCACCCCCAGGAGGTCCGCCATGGCGACACTGCTGTCCGTCAACGTGGGGATGCCCCAGGACGTCTCCTGGCAGGGAAGGACCGTGCACACCGGCGCCTGGAAGTCGCCCGTGCACGGGCCCCGGATGGTGCGGCGGCTGAACATCGACGGGGACGGCCAGGGAGACCTGGCCGGGCACGGCGGCGAGATACGCGCCGTCCTCGTCTACCAGCTGCAGTCCTACCAGTACTGGCAGAAGCAGCTCGGCCGGGACGATCTCGCCTTCGGGATGTTCGGGGAGAACTTCACCGTCGACGGACTGCCCGACGACGAGGTGTGCATCGGCGACCGCTACCGCATCGGCGAGGCCGAGTTCGAGGTCACCCAGCCGCGCGTCACCTGCTACCGCGTCGGCATGCGCCTGGGCGAACCGGCCATGGCCGCGCTGCTGGTCGCCCACCACCGCCCCGGCTTCTACCTGCGCGTCCTGAGCGAGGGGCGGGTCCAGGCCGGTGACGGGATCACCCTGGTCCGCAAGGGGCCGGAAGAACTCAGCGTCGCCGACATCGACGCGCTGCTGTATCTCCCCGGCCGCGACCCCGAGAAGCTGCGCAGAGCGCTGAACATCCCCGCACTCAGCCCCGGATGGCAGCAGTCCTTCCGCGAACTCGCCGCCCGGCCCGCCGAGCTCGCCGGCCCGCGGCAGCCCGGGCAGGAGCCGGGGTGGCCGGGCTTCCAGCGGATGCGGGTCGCCCGTATCGTCCCCGAGACGGCCGCGGTCTCGTCGATCTACCTCGACTCCGTCGACGGCACTGCGCTGCCCGAGGTCCGCGCGGGCCAGTACCTCTCCGTCCGGCTCGCCGTGGACGACACCGGCTCCACCGTGCGCAGCTACTCCCTGTCCTGCGCACCCGCGGCCGGCGCCTACCGCATCAGCGTCAAACGCGAGGCGCAGGGCAGGGTCAGCGGCTACCTGCACGACACACTGCGGCCCGGGGACCTGCTCGAGGTCGCCGCCCCCCGCGGGACGTTCGTGCTGGAGCAGGGCACGCGCCCGGTCGTCCTCGCCTCGGCGGGCATCGGCGTCACCCCCGTGCTCGCCATGCTCCATCAGCTCGCCGCCGTACGGGACCCGCGTCCCGTGTGGTGGATCCACGTCGCACACGACCGCGCCCATCACGCCTTCGCGGACGAGGCCCATGCGCTCCTGGGCCAACTCCCCGACGCCCACGAGCACATCCACTACACCGCCGAAGGCGCCGCGGAGGCCGACGAGCCCCGCGTCAGCCGAGGCCGGCCGACGGCGGCGTCGCTGCGAGCGATGGGCGTTCCGGCCGACGCCGAGGCCTACCTGTGCGGGCCCCAGGCCTTCATGGACGACCTCAGCGGTGACCTGCGCGACCACGGCCTGCGTCCGGAGCGCATCCACACCGAACAGTTCAGCGCCCTGTCCGCCATCAATCCGGGCGTGACGCCGACCGCCGCCGTACGGCCGCACCAGCCGCCCGGCTCACCGGGGACCGGCCCCCAGGTCACCTTCGCCCGCAGCGGCATCACCGCCGCGTGGTCCCCGACGCACGGTTCCCTCCTCGGACTCGCCGAGGCCTGCGACATCCCCACCCGCTGGTCCTGCCGCACCGGGGTCTGCCACACCTGCGTCACCCCGCTGGTGTCGGGCGACGTCGCCTACACCACCCCGCCGCTCGAACTTCCCGAGCCCGGCACCGTCCTCGTCTGCTGCAGCGAACCGACGGGCGAAGTCGTCCTCGATCTTTGACTGCTCCCCTCCCTGAAGGGGGAGGGGATTCCTGGCTCAGGCTGCCTCCCGGAGCAGCGCTCCGGGAGGTCTTGCGCCCTCGACACCAAGGTTCGGCAGGCAGCGGCCGCGACCACACCACCCTCAGGACGATCCCGCCCGCCAGATGCAGGCTCCCGTTCTTGAGGCGGAAGCCGCGCCGGGTGTAGTTCAGCGTCGGCCGCGCCCGGTGCTTCTTCCTGTGGCGGGGCATGCCCGCCCGCCGTTTCCCCAGCAGCCGGTTGTCGATGTCCTTCAGCGCCTTCGCACGGGAGGCGGCGAAGTCGCGGATGGTCTGCTGCTGCGGCACCGAGGAACCGGCGGCCAGCCACGGCGTGATCGCCCGCGCTCGGGTCAGCATCCGGTCCAGCAGGGCAGGCCCGTACGCCTCCTTCTGGGCGTGGGCCTTCCTGGAGCGGGCCACGCACTCGTTCCACACCCAGCGGCAGCGGGCCCATTCCGCCTCCAGCCCCGCACGAGCGGTCGCCGACACCCGCAACCGGTAGGTGTAGCGCGCGTGTCCCGCCGCCTCCCCGGCCTCCCGCACCGCCGCCCCACCCCCTGCCTTGTTCCGGTCAGCCCACTCCCACCGCCTGACCGTACGTACGAGTCCCGCACACCCGCACGCCTTCCCCTCACCCTCACACAGGCACACACGTTCGCCCTTGCCCGGCCCCGCCGGCCGGCTGCCGGGCCGCTCCGCGCCCCAGCGGCCTGATGCGGCGACGCTCCGCGTCACCGACGCGGGATGCCATTCCTCCCCGGCGTTCACGCCCAGGCTTCCTCGCAAGAAACCAGGTGAGCGGCGGCGCCTGCGCGGCCGTCCGCCTCCGCGGCACGGACGGGGGCGCCGCCGGTCACCGCAGCGCTCCCAGGGGGTCGTCCAGGACCGGCTGCCAGGCGAGTTCGGCCGCGCCGACCAGGCTGTTGTGGTCCAGGGTGCACGGCAGAATCGGTACGCCGCCGCTCTGGCCCCACAGGCTGCGGTCGGCGACCACCGCGCGCAGCCGGCCCGGATCGGCGTCCAGAAGGGTGCGGTGCAGGCCGCCGAGGATGATCCGGTCGGGGTTGAGGATGTTGACGAGGCCGGCGAGGCCGAGGCCGAGCCGGTCGATCAGGGCCTCGGCCGCCCGGCGCACGTCCGGGTCGTCGTACTGGCTGCGCAACAGGTCGTTGGCCTGCTGGAGCAGCGAGATCTCGGGGCCCGGCTCGCGGCCCGCCTCGACGAGCAGGGCCAGCGGGTCCGCCTCCACGTCCAGGCAGCCCCGGCTGCCGCAGTGGCAGGGGCGGCCCTCCGGATTGACGGTGAGGTGGCCGACCTCCAGGGCGAGACCCGAACTGCCGGTGTGCAGGCGGCCGTCGAGCACCAGCGCGCCGCCGACCCCGCGGTGCCCGGTGGCCACGCACAGCAGGTCCCGCGCGCCCCGCCCGGCGCCGTGCCGGTGTTCGGCGAGCGCGGCGAGGTTCACGTCGTTGCCCGCGAAGGCGGGGCCGGTGATGCCCGCGGCCCGCACGCACTCCGCGAAGAGCCGGCGCACGGGGGCGCCGACGGGCCAGGCCAGGTGCAGCGGGTTGAGGGCCAGGCCGTCGGGTTCGGCCACGGCGGACGGGACGGCGAGTCCGGCGCCCACGCAGTGGCGGCCGGTGCTGCGCAGCAGATCCGCGCCCGTCTCGACGACCGAGCCGAGCACCTTCACCGGGTCGGCGTCGACGATCTCGCAGCCGGGCGCGGTCGCCACGATCCGCCCGCCCAGCCCGACCAGCGCGGCCCGGAAGCCGTCGGCGTGGACCTGCGCCGCCAGGACCACCGGCCCGTCCTCGGCGACCTCCAGCCGGTGCGAGGGGCGCCCCTGCGAGCCGGCCGCCGCGCCGGGCCGGGCGTCCACCCGGATCAGGCCCAGGGCCTCCAGCTCGGCGGCCACCGCGCCGGCCGTCGCCCGGGTGACGCCGAGTTCGGCGGTGAGCACGGCGCGGGTCGGCGCCCGCCCGGTGTGCACCAGCTCCAGCGCGGGTCCGAGAGCTCCACGCCCGCGGTCCAGCCGCCCCCTCGCGGTGGTCCTCTCCCCCGGCGTCCGGGGTTCCGCCTTGCCGTTCATGAGGGCGAGTCTCCCATGATCCTCATCCGTGGTCGCCGGCGCGTCGGCTGACGGCCGCTCACCCGCAGGGTGATGTTCAGCCGGCCGGTCAGGCCCAGCCAGGGCGGCACCGTGCCCGGAAGGACGCGGGGCACGCCGTGGTGGGCGAGCCGGGAGGGGCCGCCGAGGACGAACAGGTCGCCGCTGCGCAGGTCCACATCGGTGTGGGGCCTGGTCCTGGTCTCGGTGTTGCCGAAGCGGAACAGGCAGCTGTCGCCGAGGCTCAGCGAGACCACCGGCGCGTCGGATTGCTCGTCGCTGTCGCGGTGCATGCCCATGCGGGCCTCGCCGTCGTAGAAGTTGATCAGCGCGATGTCGTACGGCTCGGCCGGGACGGCGTCCGGGCCGAGGGCGTCCCTCACCGCGCGCCGGGCCGGCTCGCCGAGCCAGTCGGGGAAGGGCTTCACGGGGGCGCCGTTCGCCGTCGACGGCCGTACGGGCGTAGGCGTACGGATACCAGTGCCGGCCCAGGCAGACCTGGCGCGCGGTCATCGTGCCGCCGCCCGGGGTGCGGACCGTGCGCAGGCCCGCCGGGGGTCGCGCCCACGCGCGGCAGGGGGCGAGCAGCTCGCGCTGTCGTTCGGCGGCCAGCCAGCCCGGGACGTGCACGGCGCCCGGCGCGACCTGCGTGCGCTCCCGCGGGAACAGCTCCTCCTCCATGCCCCCATCCTGCCCGACCACCTCTGAGCTGCGGCTCCGCTAGCCTGGACGCACGATGAGCGACCGCATGACGACACCGTGGGGCGAGGTCGAGCTGGCCCGCTTCCCCGAGGATCCCCGCGACCGGCTGCGCGCCTGGGACGCCTCCGACGCCTATCTGCTGCGCCACCTGGCCGAGGCGGAGGTGCCGCTGACGGGGACGGTCGTGGTGGTCGGGGACCGCTGGGGCGCGCTGGTCACGGCGCTCGCGGAGCACCGGCCGACGCAGATCACCGACTCCTTCCTCGGTCAGGAGGCGACCCGCGCGAACCTGGCGCGGGCCGGTGTCGAACCCGGCGCGGTACAGCTGCTGACCACCCAGGATCCGCCGCCGGAGCGGGTCGACGTCCTGCTGGTGCGGGTGCCGAAGAGCCTGGCGCTGCTGGAGGACCAGCTCCTGCGGCTGGCGCCCGCCGTGCACGCGGACACCGTCGTGGTGGGCGCCGGCATGGTGAAGGAGATCCACACCTCCACGCTCCGGCTGTTCGAGCGGATCCTGGGGCCGACCCGGACCTCACTGGCCCGGCAGAAGGCCCGGCTGATCTTCTGCACCCCGGACCCGGCGCTGGAGCGGCCGGCCAACCCGTGGCCGTACAGCTACGCCCTTCCGGACCGCGTCGGCCCGGTCTCGGGCCGCACGGTCGTCAACCACGCGGGGGTCTTCTGCGCCGACCGGCTCGACATCGGCACCCGATTCTTCCTCGAGCACCTGCCCCCGCCGGGCGCGGGCCGCGTGGTGGACCTGGGCTGCGGCAACGGCGTCGTCGGCACGGCGGTCGCGCTGGCCGATCCGGCGGCCGAAGTGCTGTTCGTCGACGAGTCGTTCCAGGCGGTCGCCTCCGCCGAGGCCACGTACAAGGCCAACGGGGTGCCGGGACACGCCGAGTTCCGGGTCGGGGACGGGCTGGCCGGGGTCGCGCCCGGCAGCGTGGACCTGGTCCTGAACAACCCGCCGTTCCACTCCCACCAGGCGACGACGGACGCGACGGCCTGGCGGATGTTCACGGGGGCGCGGCGCTCGCTTCGGCCGGGAGGCGAGCTGTGGGTGATCGGGAACCGGCACCTGGGGTACCACGTGAAGCTGCGGCGGCTGTTCGGCCGATGTGAACTGGTCGCCGGCGACCCGAAGTTCGTGGTGCTGAGGGCGGTCAAGAGGGGCTGAGGCCGCCGCGCGCCGGGGCCACGACGGCCCCCCGGCGGCCGATCAGCCACCCCGCGTGGCGGCTCCCCCCGCCACGACGCCGATGATCCGGTGCACCTCGCGGATCATCGCGTCCCGGCCCGCACCGAGGTACGTGCGCGAGTCCACGGCGTCGGGGTGAGCCGCCAGAAACGCGCGGATCGCGCCGGTCATGGCGGCGTTCAGCGCCGTGCCGACGTTGACCTTGGCGATGCCGCCCGCCACCGCCGCGACCAGGCCGTCGTCCGGCACGCCGGAGGAGCCGTGCAGGACGAGGGGGACGGACAGCGCGGCGGACAGCCGCTTGAGGAGGGCGTGGTCGAGGGTGGCGGTGCGGGTGGTCATGGCGTGCACGCTGCCGATGGCGACGGCCAGGGCGTCGAGGCCGGTCCTGGTGACGAAGTCGTGCGCCTGGTCGGGGTCGGTGCGGGCGCCGGGGGCGTGGGCGTCCAGCGGGGGCCGTCCGTCCTTGCCGCCGATCTGCCCCAGCTCGCCCTCGATGTACAGCCCTTGGGAGTGGGCCCAGTCGACGGCCGCCCGGGTCGCGTCGAGGTTGTCGTCGTACGGGAGGCGGGCGGCGTCGTACATGACCGAACTGAACCCCGCGTCGGGCGCCTGGCGCAGCAGGTCGTCGCTCTGCACGTGGTCCAGGTGCAGCGCGACGGGTACGGCGGCCCGCTCGGCGGCGGCGACGGCGGCGCGGGCCAGCGGCAGCAGCCGTCCCTGGCGGAATGTGACCGCGTTCTCGCTGACTTGGAGGACGACGGGGGCGCCGGCCGACTCCGCGCCGGCGATGACGGCCTCGACGTGTTCCAGGGTGATGACGTTGAACGCGGCGACGGCGGTCCGGGCCTCGGCGGCTCGGGTGACCAGCTCGCCGGTGGTCGCGAGGGGCACTTCGGGGTCCTTCCGGGCGCGGTGCGGCGGGATCAGGAAGCGAGGATCACCGAGCGGGTGAGATGGCGCGGCCGGTCGGGGTCGAGGCCGCGGGCGGCGGCGACGGCGACGGCGAGCCGTTGGACGCGCACCAGTTCGGCGAGCGGGTCGAGCCCGCCCGCGATCCACAAGGCGCCGGTGTTCCGCACCTGTTCGGCGAGGCCGTCGGGTGCCTCGCCGAACATCCAGGTCGCCGTGGACCGGGTGGTGATGCTGATCGGGCCGTGCCGGTACTCCATCGCCGGGTAGGCCTCCGTCCAGGACAGGGAGGCCTCGCGCATCTTCAGCCCCGCCTCGTTCGCGAGTCCGACCGTCCAGCCGCGCCCCAGGAAGGTGAACTGGGTGCATTCGACCAGTCCTTGGGGCAGGTCGGCGGTGAGGGCGGTGCGCGCGTCGGCGACGACGGCGTCGGTGTGCAGGCCCAGGTGGGCGCGCAGGAGGGTCAGGGCGGTGGTGGCGAACCGGGTCTGGACGACGGAGCGTTCGTCGGCGAAGTCCAGGACGACGAGGTCGTCGGCGGCCGTCATGACGGGGGTGGCGGGATCCGCGGTGACGGCCGTGGTCCGCGTCGTGCCCCTCAGCCGGCCGAGCAGGTCGAGCACTTCGGTGGTGGTTCCGGAGCGGGTGAGGGCGACGACCCGGTCGTACGGGCGTCGGTGCGGGAACTCCGAGGCGGCGAACGCGTCGGTCTCCCCCTGCCCGGCGCCCTCGCGCAGCGCGGCCACCGCCTGCGCCATGAAGTACGAGGTCCCGCACCCCACGACGGCGACCCGCTCCCCCGGTTCCGGCAGCGCGTCGCGATGCCGCCCCGCCTCCTGTGCGGCCCGTGTCCAGCACTCGGGCTGGCTGTTCAGCTCGTCCTCGACATGGCTCATGCCATCCCCTTCTCACTGCTCGTTCTTGCAAGGTATAGCGGATTTTCGAGCACAATCAAGCATCCCGGCGGGTGCGGGGTGCGTTAGGGTCGCCGGGAGACGTCAGAACGGAGGGTGCGGATGTCCCGGGACGCCCGCTGGAAGGCGCTGCTGGAACTGCTCGTGGAGCGCGGCCGGCTGGATGTCGAGGAGGCGGCGGCCGAGCTGGGGGTGTCGGCCGCGACGATCCGCCGGGACTTCGACCAGCTCGCCGAGCAGCAGATGCTGGTCCGCACCCGGGGCGGCGCGGTGGTGCACGGGGTGTCGTACGAACTCCCCCTGCGCTACAAGACGGCCCGCCGCGCCTCGGAGAAGCAGCGCATCGCCAAGGCGGTGGCCGACCTCGTCGCGCCGGGCGAGGCGGTGGGGCTCACCGGCGGCACGACCACCACGGAGGTGGCCCGGGCCCTGGCCGCGCGCGGCGACCTGTCCACCGGCTCACCCGCGCTGACCGTCGTCACCAACGCGCTCAACATCGCCAACGAGCTCGCCGTGCGGCCCCAGTTCAAGATCGTGGTCACCGGCGGGGTGGCGCGCCCGCAGTCGTACGAGCTCATCGGTCCGCTCGCGGACGGGGTGCTCGGGCAGATCACCCTCGACCTGGCGGTGCTCGGGGTCGTCGCCTTCGACCCCCAGCACGGCGCGGCGGCGCACGACGAGGCCGAGGCCGCGATCAACCGGCTGCTGTGCGAGCGCGCCGAGCGGGTGGTGGTGGCCGCGGACTCCAGCAAGCTGGGCCGGCGGGCGTTCGCCCGGATCTGCGGCGCGGAGCTGGTGAGCACGCTGGTGACGGACATGGCGGTGGGGCAGGAGACGGTGCGGCGGTTCGAGGAGGCGGGCATCCGGGTCGTCGCGGTGTGACGCCGGAGCCGGCGGCCGCATCAGACGGGGTTCGCGCCTGCTCACGAACTTGTCCGTGCGGCGCTCCGGGGACAGCGGAGCCGATCCCCGAAACCCTCGGCGTTCCCAGGCGTTCGCCGGCGAACCGCCGGATGGCCCGGCCGGCTGCCCTTGCCGGACCCCCGCACCCCTCCTACGCTGATTTTGTGTCGCAAATAAACAAAACCCGAACGCACAGCGCCGTGCCGGGCCGGGACCTCGTCGGGCTGCGCACCGCGATCACCGCGTTCTTCGCCCTGGACGGGTTCGTCTTCGCGGGATGGGTCGTCCGCATCCCGGACGTCAAACACCAGACACACGCCACCGCCGGCACCCTCGGGCTCGCGCTGCTCGGGGTGTCCGCGGGCGCCGTGCTCACCATGACGCTGACCGGACGGCTGTGCCGCCGGTTCGGCAGTCACCCGGTGACCGTGGTGTGCATGGCGGTGCTGTCGCTGAGCGTGGCGCTGCCCCCGCTGACCCGCTCGATACCGGTGCTGGGCGCCGTCCTGCTGGTCTTCGGCGCCGCGTACGGCGGCGCGAACGTCGCCTTCAACAGCGCCGCCGTCGATCTGGTCGCCGCCGTGCGCAGGCCGATCATGCCCGGTTTCCACGCCGCCTTCAGCCTGGGCGGCATGGTCGGCGCGGGTCTCGGCGGGCTGGTCGCCGGGGCCCTCTCCCCCACCCGCCACCTGCTCGGGCTCACGGCGATCGGGCTGCTCGTCACGGCCGTCG